>JBQTJL010000028.1:0-11798 GCA_052387135.1 Methanobacteriota archaeon
TCGAGGGTCGCGCGCGACACCGTCTTTCCGCGGACCTTCAGCAAACTTGTGTGGAGTTCTTCCAAGCTCATTCGCTCCGTGACCCGAGCCGGCACGCCGCGTCGCACGAACGCCGCACGAACTCGTCGAACGAGACCTTCTTCGAGAGCACGTCCGTCGGCCTCGAGCCTGCCCGGTAGACCGTGATCCCCTTGCAGCCGCGCGCGTGTGCGAGACGGAAGATGCGCTCCACGTCTTCAACCCTCGCCCGCGCGGGCAGGTTCACGGTCTTGCTCACGGCGTTCTCCGTGTGCCGCTGGAACGCGGCCTGCATCTCGACGTGGGCCTCGGGCGGGATGTCGTGGCTCGTCGCAAAGAGCCCCTGCACCTCCTTCGGGACCCCGCGGACCCCGACGACGGTGCCCTTCTTCACGATCTCGCGGAGGATGGTCCGCTTCCAGAACCCGCCTTCGCGCGCCATCCGTTCGAACTGGGGGTCGACCTCGAGGAGGCGGGATCCTTCTAGGACCTCGCGGACGTAGGCGACGGCGAACAACGGCTCGACACCGCTCGAGGCGCCCGCGATCATGCTGATCGTCCCGGTCGGCGCGATGGTGGTCGTCGTCGCGTTCCGGACCTTGGCGCCCCCCTCGCGGTCGAACCGAGACCCTTCGTAGTTCGCGAACGGTCCCCGCTCCCGCGCGAGGGCCTCCGAGGCCTTCCGGGCCTCCGCCGCGATGAACACCATCAGGTCCTCCGCGATCGTTCGGGCCTCCTCCGACGCGTAGGGAATCCGGAGGTTCACGAGGAGGTCGGCAAACCCCATGATGCCGAGCCCGATCTTCCGGTTCGCCTTCGTGACCCGCTCGATCTCCGGGTGCGGCGTCCGGGTCGCGTCGATCACGTCGTCCAAGAACCGGACGCCCGTGTGCACGACCGCGGCGAGCCCCGCCTTGTCGATGCGGTCGCGGCCGTCCCCGACGAAGCGCCCGACGTCGATCGAACCCAAGTTGCAGGACTCGTACGGAAGGAGAGGGACCTCGCCGCACGGGTTCGTCGCCTCCATCGGACCGAGGTGCGGCGTCGGGTTCGCGCGCTCGATCGTGTCGAGGAACAGCATTCCCGGGTCGCCCGTGTTCCGGGCATGCGCCGCGATCTCGCCGAACAGTTTCCGCGCGTCGACGCGGCGCACCGTCTTCGTGGTCGCGGGGTTCACCAAGGCGAAGGAACGGCCCTTCGCGGCCGCCTCCATGAAGCCGTCCGTCGCGGCGACCGAGAGGTTGAAGTTGCGGAACGCGGACGGGTCGCGCTTTGCGGCCGCGAACGTCGCGACGTCGGGATGGTCGACGCGGAGGACGCCCATGTTCGCGCCGCGGCGCCGGCCGCCCTGCTTGATCGCCTCGGTCGCGGCGTCGAAGACGCCCATGAAGGACACCGGGCCCGACGCGACGCCGCCGGTCGACTGCACGACGTCGCCCGCGGGCCGGATCTGCGAGAACGAGAATCCGGTGCCTCCGCCCGTCTTGTGGATGATGGCGGCAAGCTTCACGGTCTCGAAGATGCGCTCGATCGAATCCTCGACCGGTAGCACGAAACAGGCGGAGAGCTGCTGCAGCGGGTTCCCCGCGTTCATGAGACAGGGCGAATTCGGGAGGAACTCGAGCCGCGACATGACGCGGTAGAATTCTTCTTCCATGGCTCGCGCATGCGAGCGCGGGCCATAGGAGAGCTCCACCTCGGCGACGTTCTTTGCGACGCGTCGGAACATCGCTTCGGGCGTCTCGACGACGCGGCCGCGTTCGTCCTTGTTGAGGTAGCGGCGCTCGAGCACGATGCGTCCGTTCTTCGTGAGCGGGATCAGGCGCTCTCCTCCTTCTCGAGGGCGGCAAGCTCCGCCTCGAACGCCTTCACGTCGGTGAAGCCCCGATACACAGAGGCGAACCGGAGGTAGGCGACGCGGTCGAGCCGCTTCAGCTTCTCGAGGACGAGGTCGCCCACGACGCTCGTCGGGACGTCGGGCCGGCCGGCCGCGGTGAGCTCCTCGAACACCTCGTCGGCGAGACGTTCGAGCCGTGCGGCGGGGATTCCGCGCTTTTCGGCCGCCGTCCGGACGCCCCGAAGGATCTTCTCGCGGTCGAAATCCTCGGTGGTCCCGTTCCTCTTTGCGACCCGGAGCCGCACGACCTCGACGCGCTCGAACGTCGTGAACCGGTTCCCGCACGCCTCGCACGCGCGTCGCCGGCGGACCTCGCGCTCGTCCCGCGCGGTGCGGGAGTCGAGCACGCGGGTGTCCGGGGAACGGCAGGAAGGGCAACGCATGGCGCCACTATCGGTTGGAATCGCCTTATTGCTTATCACAATCTGTAGTATATGAGGCTCCGTATGTGAGACGTGATGGGTGATGAGGTACGAGGTACGAGGGATGGGGGACGAGGGACGAGGAACGAGGAAGGCAGAGCGAGGAACGAGAAAACGCGAGGGCCCGGCGTATGGTGCATCCGGAACCCCAGGCGCGAAGCGATTCCGCTTCGACGCCACGGGGCCCCTCCCCGACCATAATAACGCGCTCCCGACTTTAGCGGTTTCGCGTCTACTCGATTCTCGAAGAGAAACAGGGGGGTGTTCCTCCTCCTCGGACCTCGCTCCGTCCTCGGGCGGCTGGCTCGGTCTTTTCGCGCCATGCGGCGTCGCGCGAAAATCCCTTCGCCATCCGCCCTGCGGGCGTCGCTCGGTCCTCGTCGTCGGCTTCTCCCGCGCTGATCGGCGTTTTGGCGGAGGCAGCACCGAAGCGGCATTCATGAGGGGCAGGTCGGATGCGGGTCCATGGCCTACGAAATCCGGGTGAAGACAAAAGGCGAAGTCGAAGTGGTCGATCTTACGGCGAAGGTCCGCGAGCGCGTCCGCGCGGCGGGCGTCGACGAAGGCCTCGCCTGCGTCTTCGTCGCGGGGAGCACCGCCGCGGTCACCACGCTCGAGTTCGAGCCCGGCCTCGCGGAACAAGACCTGCCGTCGGCCCTCGACCGGCTGTTCCCGCGGCACGGGAGCGATGGCGTCGAGTACGGCCACGAACGCGCGTGGCACGACGGGAACGGACACAGCCACGTCCGGGCGGCGTTCCTCGGGCCGTCGGTCACGGTCCCGATCGTGGCCGGAGACCTGGTCCTCGGCGAATGGCAACAGATCGTGCTCGTCGAGCTCGACAACAAGCCGCGGGAGCGGCGGGTGCTCGTACAGGTCACGGGACGCTGACGGTCCGTCGTACGCAAGTTCGCCGTACGCGGTGCGCGGTCCGCCGTGACCCGGCAGGTCCGGGCGGCGAGCCCGGCCGTCGTCCTCGTGACGGCGCGACACGGCCGCGGCGCACCGCGTACTGCGCATAGCGCACTGCGAACTGCTCACTGGCCGGATTTGACGGCGTCGTGGAAACCTTCATCTATCGGTGCTCGAACTTCCGTATCGTCATGATGCGTCCGAAGCTCGGCGTCGCGGGGCTCGTGCTCGCGGCCGGCGGCATCGCGATCGCGGTCCCCTTGGTCAGCGACCGCCGGTTCGCCGTCGCGCTCGCTCTGAGCGCCGTGGGCCTCCTCGTTGCCGCGTGGGGCGCCTGGCGGACCCTCGAAGGAGCCGGGTACAAGCGACTCGTCGCGGGATTCGCGCTCGCCACGCTCGGCGGCGCGACCGGGCTCGCCCTGAGCGCCGGCTGGGGAGGCCTCTGGTGGGTCGCGCAGGCGCTGTTCTTCCTCGGAAGCCTCGGCGCCTTCTGGCAGGCGGTCCGGCTCTGGCGCGTCGCGGACGATCCGGAACGCATCGGGACGCGGATGGCGCTCGCGCTCATCGTCGCCGCCGGGAGCCCGGGCTGGTATTTCGTGTTCAACCTCCGGGAGCTTGACTTCACGTTCCTCCCGTCGAACGTCGTCGTGATCACGGGCCTCCTCGTCGCGGCCTACGCGTCGACCGCGGGCGTATCTCTCCGCGGTGCCGCGGGCACGTCGGCGTGATCACAAAAAGTCGCTCAAGGTGGCCTTCTTCACCCGGTCGTCCGAGAAGAGGCTCTTCATGGCTTCTTCGAGCAGGGCAATCCGTTGTTCCGTGTAGTTTCCCACCTTGTATTTTGCCGCGACCTCTTTCGAGACCTCGAGGTACTTGCGGACCGATTTTTCGTGCACGGTCAGGGTCAGGCTCGGGTTGCGGCACTTCAAGCAGCGGCCCGAGAGCGGCACGCGGCGGTACTTCGCGTTGCACCGGGAGCACCGGATCTTCTGGCCCGAGAACGCGCGCAGGTTCCCGATGAGGTCCGGAAGGAAGTGGTGCTCGATCACGCGCGCCGCGACGTCCGAGGCGTCCACCGCCCGGATCTTCGATGCAAGGTCGAGCTGCGCGTTCATCTTGTCCATCATCGAGCCGATCGTCTTGTAGGCGCTCTCCTTCGGACCCGCCTCGATCGAGGCGGTGTCGTGCGTGAAGCCCAGTCCTTCGTATTGCGAGGGCTTCCCGAGGCGGCTTCCGACCGTGTCCATCAGCTTCTCGACTTCCTTGGGGTGGGCGCGCCGCGTCGTCGCCTCGTAGAAGGCGAGCGGGTAGCGCCACGACACGTCGACGTTGTGCGCCTCCTTGTCGATCTCGGACGGGTTGATGCGCGTCGAAAGGGTGAGCGGCGCGTCCATCAGGCCTCCGCGGGTCTTCGGAAGGTACGCCCGGCTGAAGTTCACGAGCCCGTCGACGAGCAGCATGACGCAGTCCTCGTCGCCGTCACAACGGATCTGGTACAGGCCGTTCCCGAGGAGCACGTTTCGAGCCCGTATGTCGTCCGCCGGCACCGACACGTCGACGCAATAGGCCTTCTCGTCGCCCGCTGCGTAGCGACGCACCGAGATGACGCGATCGAAAAGGCAATGCGCGGATTCGTGGGCGACGTGCACACGGCCCCCCACCTGCAGCCTTCGTTCGGTCGTTCCTCCGACGCCGAGCGAGGCCAGCCGGCGCCGCTTCCGTCGATGCCAGGGTGTGATCTGGGCCGCGAACAGCTTCTGGTCGGTGCCTGCAAGGCTCAGGGCGTGGACGGGATCCAGGAGTTCGGGCGGTTCTCGACCGAGGGTGCGGTATCGCTCGGCGAGGAACCGCCCCGGGGGCCGCGGGGCGCCCGGCGCGAACCTCGTGAACACACCGAGCGCCTGGAGGAGGGTCGCGACGTCCTCCAGGAGTGCCATGTTGTTGCTGTAGAAATTCAGGCGCCCAGGGTCGGCGACGACCGTGCCGTCGCCGTCGAAGTAGCCCGCCACCGTCTCGGCGACGAGAGGGTCCGGAAGATCGAAGCACCAGGAAGGCACGCGCTTCTCCCGGGCCCCGGAACCCGCGTTCCACACCTTCGCGAGGAGAAGGTAGAGGATCCGTGACGCGACCGTGATCTTGGTGCCGGATTCCTCGACGATGGGGGCCCTTCCGAGTACACGCTTCAGCGCCGCTCGAAGGCGCTTCCCCATCGACGCGTCCGCGATGCGCCAGCTCACCTGGTGGGCGGTCTTCGTCGACCGAGCGTGCCCTTCCGCAAGATACAGGCCCAGGATGCGACACAGGTCGGGCGTGACGGGGAGGCGCGTCGGGAACGTGAGGTCGTCCCGGGCGAACCCGAGGACGGCGGCATCCGGGATCGCGTCCCATGTCGTGAACCCGGCGTCGACCCATGCGGCGAAATGTGGAACTGGGAAGGAACGGAACCAGCGAGAAGGCGTCCGTACGTCCGCAGGTCCCGCCCGGGCGGCCTGCTGGGCCCGGGCCATGCCGACGTTCTCGGCGACGCCGCGAAGGAAGGCCTCCGCACTTCGGAGACGTACTGTCCGTGCCTCGGGAAGTTTCGAGAGTTCTTGGGCTACGTTGAACGTCGGCGTCCGAACGTCGCGTGGAAGGCTCGTCGCGACGGGAATTTCGTCGCCCGGGACGACCGCGGCCGCTTCTAGGTCACGTAGGATGCCCCCTCGACGGACGAGCACGCGATGGTCCGGCGTGACGACGAAGGAACGGTGGGTCGACGAATCGATTTCGATCCATTCCGTGGCGGGGACGCGGATCGCCTTGACGACTGGAATGCGTCGCGGCGAGAGCGTTTCGGGGTCCAGGGAGACCGCCTCGTAGCCTTGCGGCGCGCGCACGACGGGGGCCGTCTCGTTCGCCCCGGAGCTGGAGAACGCCGCGTCGACCAAATCCTTGATGCGGGTCTTTTCCAGGCGTCCCTTCCGCAAGATGACGATTTCGGTGTCGCCGTGGAAGCAGTTCCTGCGCTTTGCCGCGTGGAAGTACGGGTGGGCGAACCCCACGAGCGCGTGCGTCCACCCAATGACGCGTCCGAGGACGCCGCCCGACGTGTGCGGCGCAAGGCCCACGACGAGATCGCCCACGACGTCCTCGGGCTTCTCGAGGCCGTAGTACGGCTTCTCGCCGTAGAAGCGGACGAGGAGGTCGTCCGTGAACCGGCTCACCTTGAAGAGGTATTCGATGCAGCTCTTCGAGACGACGAGGTCCTGGACGCGGAGCTCGAGGACCTGGTCGGCCCGCGAAAGGGGGGCCCCGTGGACGTCCTTATCGTATCCCAGCTCGCGGAGCCTCGCGGGGCTCGTGTGGATTTCGCGCGGCGTAAAATGCGTGAGCGGGACGTCCGTCGCGTCGTGGCGCGCAGTCCCGTCCTTGAACGTGGTCACGTCGTGCCGCGCGCGGAGGATCCCCTTTTCGAGGGGCTCCGGGGTCTTTCCTTCGCTGATCAGGCCCTGGACCCCTTTGATCGTCTCCGGGAGCTTGTCTTCTTTCAGCCGGAGCCGCGCTTCGTCGAGGAGATCCCGGAGCGGGATCCGGATCTCTTCGTGGCCGCCGCGAGACGGCATCGTGTGGGCGCCGCAGTCGCGGCAGGAGTTGAGGAACGTCTTCGTGCGGCAGTCCGGACAGTTCCGTATTCCGACCTCGACCGTGATCGTGCCCTTGTTCGCGGCGTCCCGGACCAGCCGCTGCATGCCGCCGTCGCCTCCGATCGGGAACAAGACGTGCACCGGCGGGCTCATCTTCCGTTCCGCGGCCTTTTCGGGCCGGCCCATCCGGGCCCCGATCCGCGTCGGTGCGCGATCCCGGACCGTGACGCCGGCAAGACGGCTCACGAACGCGGAGGGCGTCCCGTCGAACGACGCAGGCAGCTCGCGGACGCGGACCAGCGCGTCGCCCGAGACTCCGAGCCCGAGGCAGCGCACGAGCGCGGATCCGTACCGGTCGCAGACGATGCTGCCGCCTTTCACGTCGTGCGTCGCTCCGAGGGCGACGAGCAGAGGACGCGCCGCCGACGTCGCCGGAAGCCGCAAGGCGCCCTCGACGACGGTCCCCTCCTGCTCGACGACGCCCGCAAGCGTCCGGATCTCGTCGACCGAGATGTCGTGCCAAAATAGGTTCCATCGCGGATGGAGCGGGACGCCGTCGCGTTCGGCGAGGGCGAACGCTTGGTCGGCCGTGTCGACCAGGGGGACCCGGCCGAGCTTCGCTTCGACCTCGGCCTCCCACCATTCGGGCGCGTACGCGGCGGCCGCGAGGGGCTGGTTGTTCTCGGCGAACTCGCCGAACGGGACGAGGAGCTCGCCGAGGTCGACGATCTCGCGGACCTTCGGTAGGAGCCGCTCGGCCTCCTCCTGCGTCGAGACCGCGACGAACGAGCCGTTCTCGAGAAGGACGAGCGGGCCTTCGACCCGGTCGCATGGCGTCGCGACGGTCGCCTTTCCGGGAAATTCGGTCTTCATCTGGGTGCCGACCGCGAGGAACCGGTCGACGACGACCATCGTCGCGGGCGACATCGCGGTCGAAGCGAGGCCTCCCGTGCGGGCGCGCCCATACCGGAGGCGGAAACCGCCCTTTGCGCTCGGGTGGCTGAAGACCGGCCTTCCCGCGATGATCTCCGAGATGAACTTCTCGTTCTTCGAAGATTTCGGGTCGCCGAGCGCGGCATCGGCGGCCTTCGCCGCGGACTTCGTGAAATTCAGGATGAAGTCCCAGCCGTCGAGTTTCAACCGCTCGACGTGTTTCGCGATCTTGGCGGCCTTCGAGATGAGACCGTCCGAAAGGACGAGGCACATGCCGCCGCGGAGCTGGTTCGTCTCGACGCGGGGGAGGTCCCGGTTCCCGGTCACCTCTTCGCGCTCGGTCCCTTCGCCGTCGAGGCAGACGGGACAGCTCGTCACGATGAGCTCGATCTCCTTCGGCGACGGGCTGTACTGGAGGTTCACGGCGCGCTTGTACGCGGGAAGCTCCTCCTTGTACCGCTCGAGCTCCGCGGACGTCACGAGGTAGCGCCCGAGTCCGAGCTCGCGCCGCACGACGTCGGCGATCAGGACCGAGAGGGCCTGCGCCGTCCCGCCCGCGGCCCGGATCGGGCCCGCGAAGTAGATCGTCACGTACTCGGAGCCGTCTGCGTTCGCGCCGACCGCGACCTTCGCGACCCCTTCGAGCGGTGCGACGAGGATCCCCTCCGTGAGGATCGCGAGGCCGGTGCGGACGGCCTGGTCCACCGCGGCGGCCTTGTCGCCGTTCGTCTCGAACGTGGACCGCGCCACCTCTTTCGCGACAAGGAGCGAGACCTCTTCGCGGCCCATCCCGCCCTTCGCGAGCACGCGGATCCGCTCGGCGACCCCCTCGGGCCCGACGAGCTTCTCGACGCGCGCTGCAAGGTCCTGCGCCGGCGGGATCTCGACCACGGTCTGCGGGTCGAGGCCCTTCTTGCGGCAGGCCTCGGCGACCGCGTACGCCCGCTTCATTTCTGCTTCGAGCGCGGCAAAGTACCGGGCCATCGCCTGCGATTCGCCCGCCTGCAGGAGGATCGGGCCGTCCGAGGTCTCGAACTTGAAGTCGTCTTCCTCGGCGACCTCGTCCGGCTCCGCTGGGTCCTCCTCCAGGATTCCCTCCAGCGCACCGGTCGCCATGTCTTTATCTCCCGAATCGGTCAACGTCTCCAATGGAAGCAAAGGGGTAGTCATCGGTCTTTGAAGTCAAGGAGCCACGCCTCGCCGCTCTGGAGATCGATGACAGGGACCTTGGCGGGGACCGGGACGAAACCGAGCATCTTCTGGTAGTCCGTCTGGCCTTGGAAGCACGACGAGTTGAGCAGATGGACGCCGCGGTATCGGCGCATCCCCGACGCGTGGACGTGCCCGGTCGCGAAGATGTCCGGCACGCGGTCGATCATCAGGTAGTCGTGGTGCTCGGGCGCGATCGGCGTCCGGCCCCCATACACCGCCGCGAGGTGGCGGCGCCGCATCATCTCGACCATCATCTTGATGGGCTCTTGATATGCCATCCCGGGGAGCGCCTGCGTCCAGTCGTCCATGCTCTTCCCGTGGTACGCGAGCACTTCGACGCCGTTCAAAGAAATGTAGCACGGATTCCCGGCAAAGATCGTGTCCTTCGGGAACCGTTCGCGTAGGCGCTCGGGGAACGCGGGCTGCGGTTCGGCAAGGCGGACCGCGTCGTGGTTTCCGGGAATCACGACGAGCTTCACGCGGGAAGGCAATCGGGCGAGCTCTTCGCCGGCGAACCGGTACTGTTCGAAGATGTCCTCGATCGCGAGCGCTTTTGCCTGTCCGGGATAGATGCCGATCCCGTCGACCACGTCACCGTTCAGGATCACGTACTTGACACGCTCCGCGAGGTCGCGCTCGGTCGCGGTGCGGCCCTCCCCGTTCAACCATGCGACGAAGTGGTCCCATTCGTTCGCGAGGAACGTGTCGCTCCCGAAGTGCGTGTCCGAGATGAACGCGACGAGGCCGGGTTCCTTGGACCGGTTCGGCTCGCGCTCCAGCGCGATGTCGGGCCGGACGAGTTCCTGCAGGATGAGGAGGTCGCCCTGCCGGGACGGCTTGCAGACGACGCCCACGATCTCGTCCTGCACGATCGTCTCGGCGATCTCGAGGACACGGTGGTCGGACTTCGGGGCGAGGATCGGGGCCGTGCCCGTGTCGTCCTCGAGTTCGAGGATGCGGTGACCGCTGTGGGTGGACCGCACCTCGGTAACGATGCCGATCAACCGGACCTCGTTCCGGTCGCGGCTCACCTTGTCGATGGGGACGGCGCCGTAGAGCTCGCGCCGGGCCTTCAACAATTTCGCGAGGCGACGATACCGGTCGTTGAAATACCGCGTGAAATCGCCGATCTCGCCCGAGCAGCGGCTGTTGCCGGTGACGTCCTCGAGGATCTCGAGCGGCGCATCCGCGGCCGCGACGGGCGACGGCTGCGGCCGCGCGGGCGACGGAGCGACGGGCATGGGGATCCGGACGGATGGACGGATCTCGGACGCGTTCGGGTACACGAGCGCGGGAGGAGCGGGGACGAGCACGCCACCGCGTGCCACGCCTTCGTCCGAAAGCTCGCGGAGCGTGAGGACGAGCGGCCACTCGCTGCGCGTCGCAAGACGCGCGCGGAGGAACTCGAGCGGCGACGAGATCCGTGCGAGGTACTCGGCTGCATCGGGCTCCAGCAGCGTCCCCCGCTCGGAGAGAAAGTGGAAGAGTTCCTCGTTCATCCCGTCCCGAGGTCGCCATCACGTTCCGGAACGAAATACGTTCGTAAACTGGCGCGGAAACACGACACGTCAATGCTCACCGCGCGTCGCGTTGCACTCGCGGAGATTTTATCGGAGCGTGGGGACGAAAGCATTATCACGGGCGCGGTGCTTCCTCTAATTCCTCTGCCACGAGTGCAAGGGGAGGGGGCGGTGGACCGCTCAGAAAAAAATTGGCCCAGGTCCACCTCTCTTTCGAACGCGGCGCGGCCGTGACTTTGCGTCGGTGTCGGGGAATCAGGATCCAAGGCGGACCACCGTACGGTCCGCGGGGAGGGAAACGTTGTGTCCGCATCAGCTAGGGAAGGGTTATTTGAACAGTTTCTTCGCACCGAACCGATTTTCCGCAACAAGGAGGTCCTTCGGGCAAGCTACACTCCGGACCGGCTTCCGCACCGGGACGTCCAAATCGGCCAGCTCGCAAGCGTCCTCGTCGCCGCGCTCCGTGGAGAGACCCCGAGCAACGTCTTCATCTACGGGAAGACCGGGACCGGGAAGACCGCCTGCGCGAAGTACGTAGGAAAGGAGCTCATAAAGACGGGGACCGAGCTCAGCCGACAGGTCAATTTCATCTACATCAACTGCGAGGTCGTCGACACCCAATACCGGGTCCTCACGCACATCGCGAACTACTTCATCCAGAACTGGAACGACCGGGTCCCGTTCACCGGCTGGCCCACGGACGAGGTGCATTCGAAGCTCCGGGCGATGATGGACGAGCGCGAAGGCGTCACGGTCATCATCCTCGACGAGATCGACAAGCTCGTGATGAAGGCGGGCGACGACGTCCTCTACAACCTGTCGCGGATCAACGACGACATGTCGAAGGGCCGCGTCAGCATCATCGGGATCTCGAACGACCTGAAGTTCACGGAGTTCCTCGACCCCCGCGTGAAATCGTCGCTCGGCGAAGAGGAGATCATCTTCCCTCCGTACGACGCCGAACAACTGAAGGACATCCTCGACCAGCGCGCGAAGCAGGCGTTCCGGCCGGGCGTCCTCGAAGCGTCGGTCATCCCGCTCTGCGCGGCGCTTGCCGCCCAAGAGCACGGCGACGCGCGGCGCGCGCTCGACCTCCTTAGGGTCTCGGCGGAGATCGCCGATCGGGAGTCGTCGCGGGTCATCGGCGAGAAACACGTGCGGAAGGCCCAGAACAAGATCGAGCTCGACCGTGTCACCGAGGTCGTCCGGACGCTCCCGACCCAGAGCAAGCTCGTGCTCCTCTCGATCATCCAGGCGCAGG
>JBQTJL010000029.1:0-4152 GCA_052387135.1 Methanobacteriota archaeon
AGAACTTTTCTTTAGGTCATTGTAAAGAGTTGGATTCGTTTCGGTGTAGAACTTGATGAGGTGGCCGGTCCGTTCCGTCGCTGCTCTCTCGCCACACGCAAAACAGACGACCGACGGATCGGCCCCATCCGGCTTTAGACTTCGGAGAGCGACCTTCGCATAATCAGGATGAGTCGCAACGTCTTCGCCATCGATCCGGAGAGACCATCGAATATTTTTTGGAATCCGGGCTTTGGGGTCGCCCATGTGCTTCTGATACGCGGAAGTCACGGCTTTCTTCAGCACGTCGTGATAGACGTTGTGTGGCTTCACAGTCGGCTTCCCCATCTTCTTCTTGTATTCGGGATCTCTTGTGAACGAAACGATGTCGGGCGTCGGGTCGAAGAAGCGCGTGTCAAAAAAGTATGATGAGCGACGTCCACTTTCGTTGAGCTTCTCAGCCTCGGCATGGGCCTCGTCTGTTCCGCCTGCATGTTTGCCGAGAATCCCGTAGAACGTTCGGATGAATCTGTCGAGAACTGGTCGTAGAGAAGATTGGTCATCAAGTGCGTCTCGCACGAGATGCGGACCTTGCCCAAGAATGACCTTGAGGCTCTTGTTCGTCAGCCTGGGCACAGGCGACTGCGTGCCGTCCGGGTCTGCGATAATCGCATACTTCGCCGAGTTCTCCAGCGTGATTCCTTGAACCGAGAACCCGACCGTCCCGTAGGCTGTATCGAATTCCAAAATCACAAGTCGTGGTTCTTCTCCAAGGCGGCGCCCGACAGTCTCCACGAAGGGCTCCAGTGAGTCCAATCCCGAAGGCGCAACAATCTTGCCTAGCGTTTCATAAGACGTCAACATGACGCGGCCTCCGCTGGCGTGCGAGGCGTTGTGCCGAAACGCTTCACCCTAGTCCCCACCCCGTCGCGACCACCATTCCAAACCCCATCGCCGGACTCCTCCCGAGCCCGTGATCGACGAGCATGCGAAGTTCATCCTCGGCCCCATCCATCAAGAAGCGCCCCTTCTGCGCGAGCACCGTCTTCCCCCGGATCGTCCTCTTCCGCACGGCCTGCGGCTCGAACTGCAGGATGCGGATCGTGCCCTCGCGCTTCAGGTATTGCTTGACCTGGTGGTTCGCCGCGCTCTCCACCGTCTCGCGGTAGTTCGCATCGTCGTGCACGAGGCACCGATCCGTCTCGCGGTCCCGCAGCAGGATCGGGCTCAGCGTCACGTACTCGCCCGGCCTCGCGACCGTCTCGTGCGTCTCGACCCCGTTCACCCGGAACCGGCTCGGCCCGACGGCGAACGTGGTCGTCGGCGCGAACGCCTTCGCCATGATGTTCGCGACGCGCTCGTGGCTGGTGCCGATGCGAAACCACGCCTCGGTGGGTTTCCCGGGCACGCGGTGGATCTCGGATAAAACGTACGGCTTCCTCGAATGCCCGTCGTGCAGGACGTCCGCGGCTTCGACCGAGTCGTCCCGTATCATGGCGAGGACGGCGCTGCCGAGGAGGTAGTTGTGGTCGTACGGCGCGTCTGGGCCTTCGACCCTCGTCATCGACACCGCAAGATGCATCGGACCCGCCTCGTCCCAAGCGCGGTGCGGTCCGGCGCGGCCGACCGCCTACGGGCGCGTCTCCAACCGTGGGAGTCTAGATAAGGATTGTCGTGGAGAAGAGTGAAACTTCCAATATCCTGGTCGATGCTGGCCCCCCGATGCCGCGTGTCCTCCTTTCCACGCTCGGGTACACCCCGCAGAAGGTGACGCCGGCGATCCGGCACGAGTCCCCCCTTTCGCGCCTCGTCGTGTTCTATGGTCCCGTCGAGAACAAGCGGACCACGGCCGCGTTCGAGGAGGTGCGCGGCGCGTGCGGCGCGCTTTCGCTTCCGCTCGTGGCCCGGCCGTTGCGGAACCCGCACGATTTCGAGGCGTGCGTGCGGACGTTCCGTCGCGAGGTGCGGTCCTTGGACGAACGGCCCTCGGACGTGGTGTTCAACACGTCGGGGGGCACGGGCGTGATGCAGATGGCCGCCGCGTTCGTCTGTTTCACGGAAGGCATCCGGATGTCCTATTACAACCGGGAGACGGGGTCGTACGTCCCGATGGGGCCGATCCGGCTCGTGGACTCCGAACGGCTCCGTGAACCCAAACGCCGGATCGTGGAGCATCTTGCGCGGCAGGCGACCGGCGTCGAACCGGCGCGGCTCTCGCGCGCGTTCCGGCTCGGCGCGTCGAACCTGCACAAGCACCTCGACGACCTCGAACGCCAAGGCTGGGTCGAGCGCGTGCGGCCCCCGGACGTCCGCCGCGACCGCGTCGCCGCCACCCCCGCGGCCCGTCTCCTCTTCGGATGACGCGCCGCGTGCGAGGGCATCCGCGCTGGGAACGCATGAAGTAGAAACCCAAATATCGTACCAATTTCTACTCAAGGATCATGGCTTTCGCCTCGATCAAGGTCCGCACCGACGACAAGGAGGCGTTCGACCGGCTCCTCCACGAGGTCGCCCTGAGGAGCGGCGAGGGCGTCTCCCAGCACGAGCTCTTCCACCGCATCCTCGAGAACGCGCTCGCGTCGAAAGAGGCGCTCGGGCCGCGGCGCCGCCGTGCGAAGCGTTCCTGGGCGTCGGTTGCGTTCGACCTGCCGGCCCCGACGGACGCCGCGTCCGACCTCGACCGCGTTGTGTACGGCCTCGACCGATGAGCGTCCTCGTGGATTCGTCGGTCGTCATCGCGTACCTCCACCGCCGGGACCGCCTCCACCGGGAAGCATGCGCCCTCATGGCGCCCCTCCTGGAAGGTCGCCGGGGCTCCGTCGGCGTCACGACGGACCTCGTGGACGAGATCCTCACGTTCCTCGTCGCCCGCGGCGCGACGCGCGCGCAGCTCGACCGTGCCGTCGCATTCGTCCTTGGCGACGGCCGGGAGGAAGGCGCGTTCGTGCTGCACCGCGTCGGGCCCGACCATTTCGCGGAGGCGCTCCGGCTTCTGCGGCGCCACCGCGACCGCCGCCTGAACTTCACGGACTGCACGTCGCTCGCGGTGATGGGTTCGGTCGGGATGTCGACGATCGTGTCGTTCGACGCCGGGTTCGACGGGCTCGTGGAGCGATCGGGGTAGGCGGACGTCGGACCCGCGCCCGACGCTACGCGGGCGCCACCACGACGTCGGCCCACGGACCGAATCCGGCGTCGTACGTCGCGAGATGCTCGATGCCGCGTTCACGCATGACGGCGACCGTCGTCCAGTCCGTGAGGCTCAGGCCTGCGTCCCATCGCGCGCGGTAGTCGGCGAGTGCCGCCGCGAACGTCGGCGTCGAGACACGGAGCACATCGGCAAGGGGAGGCAGCTCGTCGGTGCCGAACGCGATCGCAAGGACGTCCTCGGCGGCCGACGGCCGTGGCACCTTGCGTCGCACGTAGTTCAGCGCTTCGGCGAGCACGAAGTCGGAAGTGAAGACGCGCCCCCACGCGGCCGCCGCGGCGGCGTCGAGGAGGCGCATCGTTTCGGCGTGCCGAGGGTCCTTCACGTTGGTGGCGACGAGGATGCCGGTGTCGAGGAAGATCGTCACGGGCGGTCTCCGCCATACAGTACCTCGTCGATGTCCTCCGACGACGTCGGGCCGCCCCAGTCCGTCCCCAGTCGTTGGAGGGCCGCCCGCTGCTTCGCGGTCCACGGCTTGAAGCCGGCGTCATCCACGAACTCGCTCTCGTGCGCCCGCACGAACTTCAATAGCTCCGCGACGAGCTCGGCGTGCGAAAGGCGGTCGCCCCGCTTCAGCTGGACCATCGCCTGGAGCCGGTCGAGTTCCGCCTTGGTGCCGGAATCCAGCCGGATCGTCGTCGCGGCCATATACGAAGCATATATGTAAACAAAATATATGAACGTTTCCGTCAAATCATATGGACCGGAACCTGGATCTCCTTCAGGAGGCGCTGCGCCCAGTAGAGCTTCCTCTTCTTTACGATCGGGTTCGAGGAAGGCCCCGGGTTCTCGAAATCGAACCCGGCAAGCAGGACCTCCTTCGCGCCCATCTCTTCGGCAAGAAAGCACGCCCGGTCGCCGTCGGTGAATCCGCCGAAGTTTGCGAGCCGTCCGAACGGCATCACCTGGCAGGTCCCGAGCACGGGCCCGGGGAACCGGTGGAGCCGCATCCGGAGGGCCGCCAT
>JBQTJL010000030.1:0-4243 GCA_052387135.1 Methanobacteriota archaeon
CGTCGTCACCCAGCGGCCCGCGAAGTTCGACAAGAACGTGCTCTCCCAGAGCAACACCCAGTTCGTCGTGAAGGTCACGAACCCGAACGACTAGAAGGCGAACGTCGCCTCGGTCGAGGGCCTCGGGACCGAATGGGAGGACGAGCTCCAGCGGCTTCCGGTCGGCGTCGCGATCGTGACGAGCCCCTCGGTCGCGGTCCCGCTGTTCGTCGAGATCCGGCCGCGCGAGACGAAGCACGGGGGCCGGTCGGTCGAGATCCTCGAGCGCGACGAAGATAAGGAGGAAAGGGACGGGCAAGGAGAAAGGCGCGAGACCGGGGAACGGACCGACGCGGACGAGGTGGACGCCGGGTTCCCGGAGGACGACGCAGGACAGCCGTTCCTGGGAGAAGACGAAACGGGCATTCCCGAAGAGGGGCCGCCCGAGCCCGCGCCTTCGCCCGCTCGCGCCATGCCCCCCTCGCCCGCCATCCCCGCCTCGGCGCCCGTGCCGTCCTCGGCGCACGTCCCGGCCCTAGGCGAGGTCGCCGAGGTCCTGCGGCTCGTCCGGGCCCGCCCGCTCGAATCCTTGCCGAAGGTGAAGCTCGAGTCGCTCCGGGACGAGCTCGTGGACCTTCGCGAAGGGCTCGCCCACTACGCCGACTCGTCCGAGACGCGGCGGCTCTCCCGCGACCTTTCGACCGAGATCCAGAAGATCGAGACGCTGCTTTCGGGCCCCGAGCGCGGCGGCTTCCTCACGCGGTTCCTTCCGCGGGGCCGCGAGTAAGGACCGGGACGCCCGTCTCGAGCGGGAGCGGGATCTCCGGCCGGAACGCGACGATGATCCGCGCGGCCTCGAAGAGGTCGTGCGCGAAGAAGTCCGGCGCGACGCCGCCCAGGCGCCGCGAGAACTCGTCGCGCGAGAACGTCGTCAAGACCCCGATCGTGCGCGCCCCGAAGGACCGCCCTGCGAACACGTCCTTCGGCCGGTCGCCCACCATCCACGACGTCCGCGGCGCGGCGCCGAACTCGCGCCGGGCCCGCTCCAGCATGCCCGCACGGGGCTTCCGGCAGTCGCAGCGGGTCCACGGCGCGTGCGGGCAATGGTACACGCGCTCGATGCGGCCACCCGCGACCGCCACCTCGTACACCATCCGCCGGTGGATCTCCTCGTTTACCCGCTCGGAGAGGAGCCCGAGCCCGATCGCGGCCTTGTTCGTCGCGACGAAGATCCGGAAGCCCTCCTTCGAGAGGAGCGCCAGGGCGTCCTTAGCCCGCGGCAGGAACTCGAACCGCTCCCACGAGCGGACCGTCGGGAACCGGTCCTCGCAGATCACGCCGTCCCGGTCGAGGAAGACGGTCCCCCGCGCCTCGGTCACGGCCGGCGCTCCTTGAGGAGCCGCTCGATGCCCTCCCGCGCGCTCCACGAACCCATCATCGAGAGGCATTCGTCGAGCGGGAACCACCGCACGTCCTCGATCTCGTCCGATTTCGGGACGAACGCCTCGCTCTCGGCCGAGGCCTCGTAGACGTGCGTCACGAAGTGGAGCCCCTTCTCGCGCACGTACCCGTTGTGGACGATGAGAAGGCGCTCGAGACGGATCCGGACGCCCACCTCTTCGAGCGTCTCGCGGACCGCCGCGTCCTCGGGGCTTTCGCCGTAGTCGACGTAGCCCCCGGGGAGGCCCCATCGGCCCGTGAAGAAACCGCGCGAGGGCTTCACGAGGAGCACGTGGTCCGCCTTGCGGACGACGACCTTTGCGACGAGCCGGGGCATCCGGCGATGGATCGCCCCGAGGACGACCGGATCCACCTTGGGAAGTGCCCAGACGTCGTCCTTCCACGCCCATTCGTCCGGATGCTTCGGGAGCTTCGGGTGGCAGTACACGATCGTGGCGTCGCCGACCCCGACCCGCTGCTTCTCCGTGAACGCGAACGGTACCTCGGCGGCGACCCGCGGAAGCCGCAGCGTGCCGCCGTCCTCGATGAGGAACAGCTTCCCATCGGTCTCGATGTAGTAATGGACGGCTCCCGGCGGCATGGGGACGAGGAGAATTCGCCGGATGTCCTCAAATAGCTACCCCTTATTCCACCGTGCCGGAGGTCCCGCACGAGGGGCATGCCGCGTCGAACGGCCGGGTCCCCTCGACCCCGAAGACCGTGCGGCAGGAAGCGCACTCGAGCGTGACCGCTTCCCGCGGGCCGGAGGGCGAAGGCGAGGGCGAAGGCGAAGGCGAAGGCGAAGGCGAGGCGCGGGCCGAGGGCGAGGGCGACGGGCGCGTGACGGGGGTCCCACGGGGCTCGAGGAACCGCGGGGCGGGCTCGCCTTCGGGTCGGGCGGCGACCTCGGCCTCGACGCCGCAGGCCGGACACGCTGCGACGAACGGCCGGGACCCCTCGGTCCCGAACACGTGATGGCAGGCGGGGCATTCGAGTGCTAGCTGTTCGGTCGGCGCGGTACGGGGGACGGGGGACGAGGAACGGGGGACGGGCGTGCCCTTCGGCTCCAAGAAGCGCCGCATCGCCGGTGGGTCCTGCCGGGTCGGGATCTCGGCCGCGAACCCACAGGCGGGACACGCGGCCCGCATCGGCCGCTTGCCGGTCTCGTGGAACACGTCGCCGCAGGCGGGGCACTGGACGGTCACGCGCTCGAGAAGGGCGGGAGGTGGAGGGTAGAAGGTAGACGGGGCCGGTCTGGGGGCCGTCCCCGTCGACCTTCTACCTTCTGCCTTCCACCCCGACTTCGGCTCCGGCGACCCGACGCGCCCGTACGCCGTCATCACCGACCCCACGATGACCGCAACGACCGACAGGATCGCGACGAAGAACCACAGGAGCGAGTAGACCCGCGATCCCGTGAACGCGTACGTCGCAAGGACCGAGCCGCCGACCGCAAGGACGAGGCCGAGCCACACGAAGCGCACCGGCCCCTCCTGCGTCGTCATGGCCCCGCCACCACACCCTGAACCAAAAATATTTCTCTACCATCATGCCATCAAGGCGCACCCATGGGTGCTTCCGAGCGCTTCACCGTCGGCCTCGTGCAGATGGGCATGGTCGCCGACCCCAAGGCGAACCTTGCGAAGGCGCTCGAGATGACGGAGCGCGCGGCCGCCGGCGGCGCCCGCCTCATCGTGCTCCCGGAGCTCTTCCGGACGCTCTACTTCTGCCAGAAGCCCGACGCCTCGCAGTTTGCCCACGCGGAGCCGATCCCGGGCCCGACGACCGAGGCGTTCGCGCCGATCGCGCGCCGCCACGGGGCCACCATCGTCGCGCCGATCTTCGAGCGCCGCGCCGCGGGCCTCTACCACAACTCGGCCGCGGTCCTTCGCGAAGACGGCGGGCTCGAAGGGATCTACCGCAAGATGCACATCCCGCACGACCCGAACTTCGAGGAGAAGTACTACTTCGCGCCCGGCGACCTGGGATTCAGAGTCTTCCCGACGCGCGCGGCGAAGGTGGGCGTGCTCATCTGCTGGGACCAATGGTACCCCGAGGCGGCCCGCGCGACGGCTCTCCAGGGGGCCGACATCCTCGTCTACCCCACCGCGATCGGTGCCCACCGCCGCGAAGCGCCGGGGGCGCCCGAAAAGCAGCTCGAGGCCTGGAAGACGATCCAGCGGGCCCATGCGATCGCAAACGGCGTGTTCGTCGCCGCCGTGAACCGCGTCGGCCGCGAGGACGACCTCACGTTCTGGGGGCACTCGTTCCTCGCGGACCCGTTCGGAGGCATCCTCGCCGAGGCCTCCGGCGACAAGGAGGAAGTGGTCCTTGCGACGGTCGACCCGCGCGAGATCGAGGAGGTGCGGCACGGCTGGCCGTTCCTTCGGGACCGCCGCATCGACAGCTACCGCGCGCTCGCCGAGAGGTACCTCGATGCGCCCCGCTAGCGGCACCCCGCGCGAGGCGGGCTACGCGATGCCGGCCGAATGGGAGCGCCACGAAGCCACCTGGCTCGCGTGGCCGCACGACCCGATCACGTTCCCGGACCGGATCCCCAAGGTCGAGCGGATCTACCTTGCCGTGATGCAGGCGCTCGCCCCGAGCGAGCGCGTCGAGCTCCTCGTGAACGACGAGGCGGCGCGCGAGCGCGTCCGGGGCCTATGCGGGCTTCGCGGGATCCACAACGTCCGCGTCCACGTGGTCCCGACGGCGGACGCTTGGATCCGGGATTACGGGCCGATCTTTGTGAAGAGAGGCGCGGGGGGGGGGGGGGGGCGCGCCGGGCGGGGGGGGGGGTTTGAAACACGGGGGGGGGAGAGGA
>JBQTJL010000031.1:0-4960 GCA_052387135.1 Methanobacteriota archaeon
GCCGCTGTGGCCGCCGCGCGGAGCACGGATGAAGCCTTAAGGCCGGGACCTTCTTTACCCTTTCGACAACGGAATGCACGTCCACGCGAACGCCGCGATGAGCCTCGACGGAAAGCTCGCGACGCGCCTTCGGCGCCAGACGCGTCTCTCGTGCCCCGAAGACATGGCCCGCGTGCACCGCCTCCGCGCCGCTTCCGACGCGATCCTCGTGGGGGTCGGCACGGTCCTTGCGGACGACCCGTCGCTCCTCGTGAAGGTCGAGCACGCCCCCGGCGCCTCGCATCCGGTGCGCGTCGTCCTCGACAGCCGCGGCCGGACGCCGCCCTCGTCGAAGGTCCTCGAAGGGCCCGCGCGCACGATCGTCGTCGTCGCCTCCGGCGCGAAGCCGGACCTTCCCCGCGCCGAGATCCTCGAATGCGGCGAAGGCGCCGTGCATCTTCCGCGGCTCCTTGCCGCCCTCGAGGCGCGCGGGATCCGTCGTCTCCTCGTCGAAGGGGGCGCCACGGTCCTTGCCTCGTTCTTTGCGTCCGACCTCGTCGACGAACTCACGGTCTACATCGCGCCGGTCGTCCTCGGCGGGAAAGATGCCCCCACGCTCGCGGACGGCGAGGGCGCGGCCGACCTCGTGGGCGCGTCGAGGCTGCGGATCCTTTCGGTGGCGGCGCTGGGGCCGGGCGTGCTGCTGCACGCTGTGCGTCCGTGATGGGTGATGAGGGGATATGGACGGAAATGGCGGAAATGAACGGACCGGCCACCCGCCCTCTCCAGTTCCGCCATCTCCATCGGCTCCGTCATCTCCATTTCCGTCATCTCCATCATCTCCCACATCTCCCCGTTTCGTATGCGACGAGATGCTCGGCAAACTCGCCCGGTGGCTCCGGCTCCTCGGCTACGACGCGGTCTACATGAAGGGCGTGGAGGATCCTGCGGTGCTCGACGTGGCCGTCCGCGAGGCCCGGATCCTCGTTACGCGAGACCGTTGGCTCGCCGCGGCGGCGGGACGGAAGGCGCGGGCGGTCCTCGTCGAGGAGACCGACCCCGACCTCCAGCTCGTGCGCGTGGTCCGCGCGCTGGGGCTCCGGCCCGCCGAGGACCGGATCCTCTCGCGCTGCAGCGAGGACAACACCGAACTCGTCGCGGTCGACGCCGCCGCCGCCGCGGCTCCGCACGTGCCCGCCCCGGTCGCGGAGAAGCACCGCGAGTTCTGGCGGTGCCCCGCCTGCGGCCGTCACTATTGGAAAGGCACGCACGTGGCCTCGATCCTCGATACGGTCCGGAAACTCCGCGAGCCCCAACGCTTATAGCATAGGAGCGATTTTGGGCATCTGGAAATTTTCTATGGAAGTGGAAGTCCTAGCGGTCGGAGGATACAACGAGTTCGGCCGCAACATGACCGCCGTCCGCGTGGGCGGCGAGGTCGCTCTTCTCGACATGGGGGTCCGGCTCGACCGGGTCCTCCTCGACGAAGACTTCGAGTTCGACGAGGCGAGCGAGGAGGAGCTCCGCCGCCTCTCCGCGATCCCCGACGACGAGCCCGTCCGCAAGCTCCACGGCCGCGTCTCGGCCATCGTCCTCGGACACGGCCACCTCGACCACATCGGGGCCGTCCCGAGACTTGCGCACAAGTACAAGGGCGCGCCCCTCTACGGGACGCCGTACACGATGGCGCTCGTCGAGAACTCGCTCCGCCGCCAAGGGCGCGGCGGCGGGCTCCGGCTCCAGTCGCAGCACACCGGGAAGTTCACGCGGATCGGGCGCCACATGGAGCTCGAGCTCGTGCACGTGACGCACAGCATCGCGCAGTCCACGATCCCGGTGATCCACACGCCGAAGGGCGCGATCGTGTACGCCTCGGACTTCAAGTTCGACAACTACCCCGTGCTCGGCGCAAAGAGCGATACGAACCGGCTCCGCAACATCGGCGCGGACGGGGTCCTCGCGCTCATCGTCGAGACGACGAACGCGGAGAAGGAGACGAAGACGCCCTCCGAGACGATCGCGCGCGACATGCTCAAAGACTACATCCTGGGCCTCGACCACCGCGGCCACGGGCTCATCCTGACGACCTTCTCCAGCCACACCGCGCGGATCAAGTCGATCTGCGAGTTCGGCCGCGAGCTCGGGCGGCGCGTCGTCCTCCTCGGAAACAGCATGGAGCGCTTCATCGGCATCGCGCAGCGGACGGGCGCGCTGCAGCTTCCGGGCGGGATCGAGACCTACGGGCGCGGGCAAGAGGTCGAGCGGGCCCTGAAGAAGATCGTGAAGGACGGGAAGGAGAAATACCTCCTCGTCGCGACCGGACACCAGGGAGAGCCGAACGCGCTCCTCTCGCGGATCGCGGACAAGGAGACCCCGTACAAGATCGCGGACGGCGACCGCATCGTGTTCAGCGCCGACGTGATCCCGTCTCCGGTGAACGCGGCGAACCGCTACGTATTGGAGACGAAGCTCTCGATGCAGGGCGCGATCATCATCAAGGGGGCCCACGCGTCCGGCCACGGGTCGCGCGAGGACCACCGGGAACTCTTGAAGATGCTGGAGCCCGAGCACGTGATCCCGTGCCACGGCGACATCCTCCACCAGGGCGCCTACGCGGAGCTCGCGGAGCGTCACGGATGGAAGGTGAACCACGACCTCCACATCCTGCGGAACGGCATGAAGTATAAGTTGGAGTGAAGGGGTGCCTTCCCCGATGTCGGACCGGACGCTCGACGCGCTCCTTTCGCCGATCCGGAAGTCGGTCGACGCGGCCCTCGAAGAGGCCCTTTCCGACATCGAGCCGAAGCGCCTCCGCGACGCCTGCCTCCACTACCCGCGGGCCGGGGGCAAGCGCTGGCGCCCCGCCGTCGCGTCCCTCGCCTGCACGGCGACCGGCGGCGCGCCCCATACGTGCCTTCCCTTGGGGGTGGCCTTGGAGCTCATCCACAACTTCAGCCTGATCCATGACGACTTCATGGACAACGACCTCGTCCGCCGCGGGATCCCCGCGGTCCACGTGAAGTTCGGGGTCCCGACCGCGATCGTCGCCGGCGACACGTTGTTTGCGAAGGCCTTCGAGGTGCTCGCGGGACGCGGCGCCCCACCCGAGGTCGTGCACGACGTCGCGCAGTGCTCCCGCGAGATCTGCGAGGGCCAGGAGATGGACATGGCCTTTTCCTCCGCGTCGGTCGAGGAGAAGGACTACGAAGTGATGATCTACAAGAAGACGGCGCGGATCTTCGAGGCGGCGGCCGCAAACGGCGCGCGGCTCGGCGACGCCGACGCCCGGACCGTGCGCGACCTCGGTCTCTATGGCCGCCATTTCGGTTCGGCGTTCCAGATCGTCGACGACCTTCTGAACCTCGAAAGCCCCGAACTCGGGAAAGGGAAGCCGCTCTATTCGGACCTCCGGGAAGGAAAGAAGACCGCGATCCTGCTCCATGCGATCCGCGCCGCGACGCCCGCGGACCGGAAACGAGTCCTTTCGAAGGTCGGGCGGGGCCGCATCAGCGCCCGGGACGCGCGCGCGGTGCTCGACCTCTTCGGCAAGACCGGCTCGCTCGATCACGCGCGGGGCCTCGCCGCGGACCATCTTGCGAAGGCCCGGCGTGCCCTCTCGCGGCTTCCCGCGTCCGAGGCAAAGGACGGGCTCCTCCTCCTTCTCTCCTACGCCGAATCCCGGAGGGCCTGACGTGGACGACAAGGTCCGCGCCACGGCCCGCCTCTACGCCCTACAGAACGCGGCCCTGCACGGCGGCCGCGCCGATCCGAAGGCCGTGCTCGCCAAGGTGATGTCGCAGCACCCGGAGGCGCGGCGCGAGGCAAGAGCGCTGATCCCCGCGATCGAGGCCCTTGTCGCGGAGATCGACGCCTTGGGTCCGGACGCTCAGCGCGCCCTCCTCGAAAAGGAAGCCCCGCAGCTCCTCGAACGGAAAGGCGGCGAGCGCGAACGCCCCGTCCTCCCCCCGCTCCCGGGCGCCGAGGAGGGCAAGGTCGTGATGCGGCTTGCGCCGTACCCGTCGGGCCCGCTCCACATCGGGAACGGCCGGATGGCGGTCTTGAACGACGAATATGCGAAGCGCCACAAGGCGAAGCTCCTCCTCGTCTTCGACGACACGATCGGGTCCGAGGAGAAGATCCCGGTCCTCGAAGCATACGACCTGATCCGGGAAGGGCTCGAGTGGTTGGGCGTCAAGGTCCACGGCGCGCCGATCTACAAGAGCGACCGGATCCCGCTCTTCTACGATTGGGCCCGGAAACTTCTCTCGTTGGGCCTTGCCTACGTCTGCCAGTGCCCCGCGGAGCGGCTCCGCGCAAACCGTGAACAGGGCCTTGCCTGCGACCACCGGTCCCAGACGCCCGAGGAAGGGCTCGATGGATTCGAGAAGATGCTCTCGGGGGCCTACACGGAGGGCACCGCGATCGTCCGCCTGAAGACCGACATGCAAGACCGGAACCCGGCGTTCCGCGACCGCGTGCTCCTTCGCATCGCCGAGCGCGCGCATCCGCGACCCGAGATCGGCACGAAGTACCGCGTCTGGCCGATGCTCGAGTTCTCATGGGCGGTCGACGACCATCTCCTGGGGATCACCCACATCCTTCGCGGGAAGGACCTCGTGATCGAGGACCAGATGGAGGCCTTCATCTGGACCAAGATGGGCCTTCCCAAGGCGCATTTTGGGCACTTTGGCATGCTCCGCATCGCGGAGATGAAGTTGTCGAAATCGAAGTCGTTGAAGGAAGTGCGCTCCGGCGAGTTCGAAGGCTGGCACGATCCCCGCACCTGGTCCTTGCAGAGCCTCGAGAAGCGGGGGATCCGGCCGGAGGCCGTCCGGGACTTCATCCTGTCCTTCGGCCTCTCGCAGAGCGACATCGAGGTGCCGGCCGAGAACCTCTACACGGAGAACCGCAAGCTCGTCGACCGGGAGGCGAACCGGTACTTCTTCGTCGCAGACCCGGTCGCGGTCCAAGCGACCGGGCT
>JBQTJL010000032.1:0-2679 GCA_052387135.1 Methanobacteriota archaeon
GTCCACGTCGCTGGCGTCTCCCTCGGCGCGTTCGCGGCCGCAAACGCCGCCCCGCGGCTCGATTTCGTCGAGGGGCTCGTCCTCGAATCGCCGTATCCTTCGTGGCAGGCGTGGCTCGGGCCGGGGCTCGCCTCTCGGATCACGGATCTCCTCGAGCGCGCCTTCCCGCACGCGTACGAGACGCAGCACGCCGACCGGAACCTCGGACGCGCCCCCATCCCCCGCGTGCTCGTCGCGGCCGCCGAGCGCGACGACGTGACTGCGCCCGCGCTCTCGCGCGCGGTCGCGGACGCGGGCCCGCCGGGGACCCGCTACCTCGAGGTCCGCGGCGCGGGCCACTTCGAGGCGTTCCCCGGGAGCGCCGCCTATCGGCGTGCGATCCTCGAGACGTTCGGCGTTCCCGCCGCAGAGGCCGAAGGCCTCGCGCCATTCGCGGCCCTCGATAGGACCTCACCAGTATCCGTCAAGCGTCCGGGGCCCTCTGGCCTGTCACACCCGGCGGCGACACAATTCGTTTGATGCCGCACGATGCGGCTCGCGTGGCGGGAGGCCTGGGGGCCGGACGCGAGGGACGGAGGCAACCTTGACGGACACGACGCTCGCATGACGCGTCCGGACCCCATCCTTTTCATTCTGGTGTTCGAGAAGATTCCAGGCCTCCGGGTCAGTCGGAAACTGTTTGTGCTCCACGTCTTCGTGTGGGTGTTCGTTCCGCCCCCGGACCTTCGCCTCGCGGCGTTGCGGGCCGATGCCGGCGTCGTCCTCGCCTCGGTCGTCCCGCCGCCTTGGTGAGGTGCCTGGGCGGCGCTCCTCCCTCGCCTCGGACTCCTTGGCCTCGGCCCGCATCCGCTCGCGATCCTCGGTCCGGCGGCGGGAAGAACCACGACGCTGCCCACGCGCAGGTTGTCCGGCTGGCTCACGGCGTCGCGTGGATGCCGCGGAGGAAGTGGAACGCTGCCGTCGCATCCAAGGACGGCCGGGCGACGCCGGCGGTCGTGAGGCCTTCGCAGTCGGTCTGCCCCATGATCTCCGCCTCGATCGACCCCTCGCGGACCTCGCATCGGGCCTGCCCCATGTGCTCCGTCGTCTCGTACTCGATGTCGAAGGCGACGAGACCGGCCTCGGTATCGTGCCACACGGTCGCGTGCGTCGGCGCGGTGCCCGTAGGCTGCGCGACCGGGTTCGTCGTTGCCTCGAGCCGCCGCCGCGGGCCTTCGGCGTCGTCGATCGCCGCCGACCACGCGAAGGGGGCGGCATCGGTATTGGCCGTCACCCGGCTATCCGTGACAGCATAGCGCCAGGCCCGGAGCTTCTCGAAGTATCGCCCGGTCGCGAAGATCTCGAAGCCGTACACGTGTGGGTTCGCGTCGGAGGCCCACCCCTCCACCGTCGGTGCCTCGACGAAGACGCCGGTCACGCCCCAGTCCTGGGGGCCCTCGCTCATCTCGCCATCCGCGCAGACCTCGTGGTGGAGAAGCAGGGCGGCCGAACCGGCCGCGAGCCCCGGGACCGCGAGGCTTGCGACGTCCGCGGCGCGGAAGCCGCGCGGCAGGCGGGCCGCGACGGCTTCGGGCGGGACGAGCACCAGGGCAACGATCTGAAGACAGTCCGTGAGGTTCGCCGCGTACCGCGCGGGCAGTTCCAGCCCGGCCGCCGGACCGGGACCTTCGACGGGCGTCGGGCCGGTCGTGAGGCAGCCGGAGAGGACCACCGTCAGCGCGAGCGCGACCGCCATGCCGACCCCACGCGCCACAAACGTCGAGCATACGGCGGCGCCTTGAACATTTGCTCGCGGGGCTCCTTCGCCCTCCACCTCGCCCTAACCTTTCCCTCGCCCTTTCCCTAGACTCGCGCTCGCCCGAGGGAGCGAAGCGACCGAGGCGCAGGGCGCCGCCCGGCGCCCTAGCGGCTAGCCCTCGCCCTCGCCCTCTTGGAACTTCAACTGCTGCATCAACCGCTTCTGCGCCGTCCGGTCCCCCGGTCCCCTTTTCTTTTTGCTAGCCAGCCTGCCCGCCTATTCGTTCGGGCGTAGGCGGGGACTCGGGGTCGTGCGTTCGGACTGGTCTCGCGTCCCTCGGTTCGCCCGTTCCGGCCGCCGGTCAGGCCGCTTGCAGGCGCCACAACCGCAACACGTTGTGGCTCATCGCGATCAAGCGCCACTCGGCCCGGACCTTCTCGATGCCACGCAAGAGAAACCCTCGGATTCCCTGTGCCTCTTTGATGCAACCGAAGCGGGGCTCGATCGTCGTTCCTCGCAACTTGTAGACCGCGCGGCCTTTCTTCGTGCGCAGTCTTCGCTCCATGCGTTCCCGGAGCGAAAGGCGCAAAGGGATCCTCCCACGGGGCGCGGGTTCCTCGTCTCGACGTTGGTCCCTGTCTTTCTGGACGGCGATGAACAAATCGACGCCATCGGGCGCGTTCAGGACTTCTTCCTCGCCCCAGTAACCCGCGTCGAGGACGGCCCGTTTCGGGTAGGCCCCCATCGTCTCGTGTACGGCGTCCAGCATCGGGTTCAACTGGTGCTTGTCGTTGGCCGCGTTCGTCACGTCGCAAGCGACGAGGAGACCGGTCTTCGTGTCGACCGCCGCTTGCGCGTTGTAGCCTTGCAAGTAGCCCTCGTGACGGTTCTTCATGATGCGAGAGTCGAGGTCGGTCGTGTTCCGCACGTCGTCCGCCGCG
>JBQTJL010000033.1:0-2458 GCA_052387135.1 Methanobacteriota archaeon
TCCCGAACATCGCGTTCATGCCCGGCGAGGAGATCCCCGTCCTCCTCGACCTCGTGGGCTTCGACGAGCTTTCGCCCCTCGAACCCGAGTTCGACCTCGGGCCCGGCTTGGGCTCGCGCGGAAGCGCCCTGGGCTCGTTCATCCCGCCGTTCGGCGAGTTCCGCCCGGCGCGCCCGCTCACGGACCCGACGCGGGGCGGAGCGGACGAGCGTCTCGAGAAGACGTCGGTCGCAAAGCCGGTCGCCCCGACGAAGGGCGCCGGCCTCTCGACCACCGAGGTCGTCGCGATCGCGGCGGCGGCGGGCCTTGCCCTCGCGGCGGTCCCGTTCTACACCCGCCTGAAGCGGAGCGAAAGCCTCGACAACCTCACCCGGAAGCGCATCTACGACATCGTGGTCGCGTCGCCGGGCCTCTCGATCAGCGAGGTCTCGCGCCGCGCGGAAGTGTCCCACAGCACCGCCTCGTACCACCTCGAGCGGCTCCGCGAGCTCGCGATGCTCGTCGCGGAAGGCGACGGGAACCGGCTCCGGTACTACAAGAACGGCGGCCGCTTCACGGACGAGGAGCGCCGGGTCCTCCCGATCCTCCAGAGCGAGGAGGTCTTGAAGATCTACCAGTTCATCGCCGGGAACCCCTGGTGCTACCGCCAGGAGGTCGCGGACGCCCTGGGCGTCACGTCGACCACGGTGAGCTGGCACCTCCGGAAGCTCTTCGAGTCGGGCCTCGTCCACGAGGAGCGCGAAGGCCGCCACAGCTACCTCTTCGCGGACAAGGAGAAGTTCGCCTCGGTGACCGCCATGATCGAACCCAAGGCCGGCCTCACCGCGACGCTCCCCCCCGAGGAACGAATCTTCCAGCCGGCGACGGACGCGACCGTCCCCGTCGGCACGATGGCCTAAGACCCGCGAACGCAACGCAACACGGACCGGGGGCGCGGACTCGCGCCCCCGGGTTCCCTTTTTCTCTTCTATCTGAAGGCTGCTCGAGCGCAAGCGCTGGCGCAAGGGAGCCCGAGGGCGGGGGCGAGGGGGGCGAGGGGGGCAAGGGCCGTGGGCGAGGGTGACGGTGAGGCAAATATTAAGGCGAGGACGCGAGTAAGGATTCGCGGCCCAGGAGCACCCGGCGTCCGCGTCGGTCCTGGGCCCTGCATGCGCAACGTCCGGCTAGGCTGGGGAGATAGGTCTTCCCTGTGACCCGAAACGACCTTCGCGGGAGCTGAAGTCGTTGGGCGGGGCGTGGCACCTGGCGAAAGCCGAACGTAGACGATGAGTCCTCGTCCCTCGGGATCGAAGGCGGTAAGCGACGTTGGCGGAGGCCAACAACGCCTGCCTTAACCATGGGGAACGGGTCAGGCACGGAAGTGAGCATCCTAACCGTGGACTCTCGATGCTCGTGGGGTTCACGGGGGCAAGAAAGCGTTCGGATCAACTTTCGCGAAGGACCGCGCCTCCACCGGCGGCGGCCGGGCGCGCAAAGTGCCGGCCGACGGAAAGGCAGCAAGGGGAGAGGGGCACGGAGTGTCGCTCCTCGCCCCTTCCCCCGTGCTCCTTGTTCCTTGTTCCTTGCTCCTTGCTCCGTGCTCCGTGCCCCGCCCCGCTCCGTTCTCCTTTCCCCTCTCCTCCTTTCCCGTTCCGTCACCTGCTTTCCTTCCCGTGTCCCGGAACCATCGAATTGTTCGAGCATCGCACGACAAGCGTCAAACTAGGTGCGCCCGAGGGCTCGCCATGCGAGCCAAACTTTCGTTATGGCTGCTCCCGTTGATGCTCACGGGGGCGCTCGCAGGATGCACCGGACAGTTCGACGTCGACCAGACGGAACCGATCCGCGTGGTCATCGAGGACGAACGAGACGGCGCCACCTCCGGTGCCGACGTCACCCGCCAGCGCGTCCGGCTCGTCGCCGAGGACGAGACGCGGAACGCGACGGGCGGCGCCCCGCGGACCTCCGAAACGACGCGGGAACAGACGTTCGTGCTCGAGACCCGGCGCGAGGTCGAGACCGCGGTCGTCATCGTCGAGGTCGAGCGGGTCGAGGTCGTCGCACCGAATGCGACGGGACCCGAGCCCGTGATCGTGCTCGTCGTCGTCGAAGACCGCGACAGCGGCAGACGCCTTGCCGAACGTCGCGTCGAGATCGCCGCCGGCGAAGATGCCGCGAACGTCGAGCTCAACGTGAACGTGAAGGGCAAGGACAACGTCGTCGTCGTGACGCAGGCCGTGCAAGGCACCGCCGACGTGAACGTCGCGGCCCACACCGAGGGCCAGGCGGTCGCGGGCGGTGGAATCGACACCGGCAACGAGACGAGCACCGGAAACGAGACGACGATCGGCGACCAGACGGAGACCGGGAACGCGACCACGACGAGTGGAAACGAGACCGGCGACAACACGACGATCGTCTACCCGTAAGTCCTGACCTTCGGCGGGGGCCTCCCCCGCCGTGTGGTTTTTTTAAACAC
>JBQTJL010000034.1:0-4119 GCA_052387135.1 Methanobacteriota archaeon
TTCTGCGACAGGAAGTGGCTCCGGACCCCCGCACGTTCCACGAGCTTGAACCAGTGCGCCGAGACCCGGCAGAGGACCTCGCCCTTCTTCGGGACCTCCGTCGGGATGATCTTGTCGAAGACCGAGATCGAATCCGTGAAGAAGAACTCGAGTTCGGCGTCCGAGACCGCGTACGACTCCTTGACCTTTCCCTTGCGGACGAGTTCCATGGCGGGCACGGACACGCATCCCGAGGGGAAGCCATAAGGACTTCGGCGGTCCTGCCTTGCGCGATGGCTTCGCGCGGGCCCCTTGTCACGCTCGAGGGGATCGACGGCTCCGGGAAGAGCACGCTCGCCCCCGCGCTCGCGGCGGCGCTCCGCCGGGACGGCTTCGACGTCTTCGAGACCCGCGAGCCCACCCGCGGACCCTTCGGCGAGGCCGTGCGACGGGCGCTCCGGGACGGCGGGGACCCTTGGGTCGAGCTCTTCCTGTTCTTCGCGGACCACCGCGAGCACCTCGCGCGGGTCGAGGCCGAGCGCGCCCGGGGCCGGCTCGTGCTTTCGGACCGATGGAGCGATTCGTGCTTCGCCTACCAGGGGGCCTCGCTCGCGGACGAGCTCGTTTCCGCCGGCGTGAAGGACCCGGTCCGCCACATCGCCGAATTCGCGGCCGCATGGGACCGCGAGCCGGACGTCGCGTTCCTTCTGGATCTTCCGGTGGACGCGGCGCTCGCGCGCCTCGGAGACCGCGCCGCGCTCGAACGCTTCGAGCGGAGCGAGTTCCTCGCCGCCGTCCGGGAAAACTACCTTCGGCGCGGCCGGGACCGGCCGTACTTCCACGTGCTCGACGGGACCCGGCCGACGGCCGCGCTCGTCACGGAGTGCGTGGCGAAGATCCGGCGGCTTTGACGGCGTCCGCGAGCCTTCGGCACTCGCGCGCGGCCGCCTCCGCGAAGTCCGCCCGTCGCGACGCGTGGAGCACCGAGCGCGCGACGACGAGGAGCACGCCGGTCCCACGGCGGTTCGCGCCCGCGGCATACGCCGCGGCCGCATCGCCCCCTTGCGGACCGACGCCGGGCGCGAGGATCCACCGCTCTTCGCCGAGGACCCGCCGGACCTCGCGGAGCGTGTTCGTGTCGTTTGCGGCGGCGACGGCCCCGAGGCGCGCGTCACCCCAGCGGCGCATCCGTCCCGCGACGTGCGCAAAGAGCGGAAGCCCTGCCGTGTGGAGCCCTTGGATCCCGTACGAGTTCGGGTTCGAGGTCCGCACGAGGAGGAAGACGCCGCGCCCTTTGCGCGAAAGGAACGGGTCGATCGCGTCGCGGCCCATGTACGGGTTCGCCGTGACCGCATCGCAGCCCAAGACGTCGAACGCGTAGTCCGCGTAGCGCTCGCACGTGTGCGCCACGTCGGCGTACTTTCCGTCGAGGATCACCGGCACGCCCTTCGGGACCTCGTCCCGGACCTCCGCCATCACGTGGCCGCCTTCGGTCCCGAGCGCGAGGAAGAACGCCGGATTGAGCTTCACGGCCGCGACGTGGGGGAGGCACGCTTCGAGGATGTCGTGGAGGAACCGCTTCGGGGCGTTCCGGCGGTCCCGCGGAAGGTCCGCCGGGACGACGTCGAGCCCGAGGCAGAGGGGGCTCCCGGCGCGGCGCGTGGCAAGGGCGAGCCGCTCCAGCAAGACCAGGGGATCACAACCGCATGATCTTCCGGCGGCCCATCGTCTCGATGTACTGGATGTCGCTTCCGGCCTGGATCTCGGCCTTGAACTCTTCCGGGATGTCGAGGTCGAAGTTCTCGAACGTCTCGGTGTCCATGAGCTGCGCGTGGTCCCCTTGGATCGAGACCACTTGCGCGTTCCGCTTGTCGATGAGAGGCACGCTCACCTTTTCCGTGACCGGGCCCGTGAACGTCCGCTTCGAGCCGTCGAAGATGCCGACGACGTCGATGCGCGCCTTCGCGCTCCCGTGCTTCCCCGGCTTCGACGTCGTGATCGAGAGGATCTTGCAGGGTTCGCCGTCCATCACCATGTAACGGCCCTCGCGAAGTTCGCGGACCTCCTGCACCGTCGTGCTCATGCTCTACCTCTGGCCGTCCGCATAGCGGATAGCACCTATATACTTGATGGGGCGGCGGCTCCTCGCCAGGCCCTGCACTACGGGCGTTTCTGCTCGGCCTGACTGGCTACGCCCTCAAGGCCGAGGAGCCGCCTAACCGGCCGCGGGAACCGAGACCACCTCGCCTCGATTCGTCTCGCAAAGGACGTTACTCGCCGGATCCGCCCCAGCGACCGGGAGACGCTTGCCCTTGCGCTTGCGCCTCGCGCCTGCGCTTAGCGCCCGAGGCGAAATGGTTATGGGCGTCGCCCCCATCATCGATGGGTAACAAGGGTGCCTGTCCAGCGCGCGCTGCTCTCGGTCCACGACAAGACCGGGATCGTGGATCTTGCGAAGGGCCTTGTGGGCCGCGGCGTCGAGATCCTTTCGACCGGCGGGACCCGCGACCTCCTTTCGGCCTCGGGCGTCCGTTCGACCGCCGTCGCGGACGTGACGGGGTTCCCCGAGATCCTCGGCGGCCGCGTGAAGACGCTGCACCCCGCGATCGAGGCGGGGATCCTTGCGCGCCGGATCCCCTCCGACATGGCGGAGCTTGCCCGTCACGACATCCGGCCGATCGACCTCGTCGCGGTGAACCTCTATCCGTTCGAGGAGACCGTCGCCAAGGGCCGCGGCCACGAGGACGTCCTCGAGATGATCGACGTGGGGGGACCGACGATGGTCCGCGCCGCCGCGAAGAACTACCCCTACGTCGCGGTCGTCACGAGCCCGTCCCAGTACGCGGGCGTCCTCGACGAGATCGCCCGGACCGGCGACGTCTCGATCGCGACGAAGGAACGCCTCGCGGCGCAGGCGTTCGCCGTGACCGCCCGGTACGACGCGATCGTCGACCAATACTTCCGGCACCGGTTGGTGCGGGACGACTTCCCGGACTTCCTGTCGCTCTCGTTCGGCAAGATCCAGGACCTCCGATACGGCGAGAACAGCCACCAGCGGGCCGCGTTCTACCGCGGGAAGCCCACGAAGGAGCCCTGCGTCGTGAACTCGCGGCAGATCCACGGAAAGGAGCTCTCCTACAACAACATCGTCGACGCGGACACCGCGATCGAGGCCGCGAAGGACTTCGCCCGGCCCTCGGTCGCGATCGTGAAGCACGCGACCCCGACCGGGATCGCGAGCGCCGACACGGTCCACGAGGCATACCGGCTCGCCTTCGACACGGACACGTACTCGCCGTTCGGCGGCGTCGTGGGCTTGAACCGCCCGGTCGACCTTGCGACCGCGAAAGAGATGGCGGACCTCTTCCTCGAGGTCGTCGCAGCACCCGGCTACGAGACCGACGCGCTGGACCTCCTTTCGCAGAAGAAGAACGTGCGTCTCCTCGAGGTGCCCGGGCTCGAGCGGCGCGGCGCCTGGGGCGGCCTGCAGGTCCGAAGCGTCGTCGGCGGCCTCGTGATCCAGGACCGCGACATCAAGGAGCCGGACGTCCGCCTATGGAAGCCCGTCACGAAGCGGGAGCCCACGCCCCAGCAGACAAAAAGCATGCTGTTTGCGTTCAAGGCGGTCCGCCACGTGAAGTCGAACGCGGTCGTCTTCGTCCGCGACGAGCACACGGTCGCGATCGGCGGCGGCCAGACCTCGCGCGTCGACGCCACGTGGATCGCGACGAAGAAGGGCGGCGACCGGATCCGTGGCTCGGTCCTTGCGTCCGAGGCGTTCTTCCCGTTCCGCGACGGCGTCGACCTAGCGGCCGAACACGGCGTCGCCGCGATCGTCCAGCCGGGCGGCTCCATCCGAGATGCGGAAGTGATTCAGGCCGCCGACGAGCATGGGATCGCGATGGTGTTCACGGGGCAGAGGAGCTTCAGGCATTAGGAACTGTGGCATCCGTCAGGGACGCGATAGCGCGCATGGGTACGTTCGGCCGACCCGAACCAGTCCCGCGCTCGGGCCCTCCGCAGGGGGGCAAGCCCCTGCTCCGGGCCCTCGCGGGGAGGGCTCCGCCCTCCCCCGCCCGCGTGCGCGGGCGGCGCCCCCTCCTGTGAGGGCGACTGCCCCGTGAAGCCGAGACGCTCTGA
>JBQTJL010000035.1:0-2561 GCA_052387135.1 Methanobacteriota archaeon
CCGGGCGAGGCAATGGATATAGGGCCCCCTTAATATCCTTTTCGGCGGTCCCTGGAGACGTTTCACCTGTACCGCAGCACGAGGTACACGGTCGCGATGATGACCGTGAATATCATCGTCGGGAAGCCTACCTTGAGGAACTCCTTGAACGAGACCGGGGACCCCGCTTTCTCCGCGAGACCGGCCGTCACGATGTTCGCCGAAGCGCCGATCAGGGTGCCGTTCCCGCCGTAGGCGGCCCCGATCGCAAGCGCCCACCAGAGCGCGCGGCCGTCGTGGCAGAGGAGCTCGCCCGCGCCGCAGAAGTCCTGCGCGAGGGAGGCGACGACGGGGAGCATGGTCGCCGTGAACGGGATGTTGTCGACGACGGCGCTTACGAGCGCCGAGACCCAAAGGATGAGGAGGAGCGCCACGACGTGGTCGCCGCCCGCGACGCCGCGGATGCTGTTTGCGATCATGTCGAGGAGGCCCGCCTCTTCGGCCGCGCCGATGATCACGAACAGCATCATGAAGAACACGAGCGTGGTCCATTCGACCTCCTCGATCGTCTTCACGATGTCCGCCTTCGCGATCACGACGAGGATGCTTGCGCCGATCAGCGCCGCGACCGACGGCTGCATGTGGAAGCGGTCGTGGAGGACGAAGAGAAGGATCGTGACGAACAGGACGGCGAGGCATTTCCAGAGGAGGGGCCGGTCCCGGATCGTGTAGTCGGCTTCGAGCCGGGCAAGGAGCCCCGCGAAATCCTCGCGGGGGTGCGCGTAGTCCGTCCGGTACCAAAGGTAGGTGAACCCGAGGAAACCCACCAACGTCACGCCGACGAACGGTGCGAGCGCAAAGAGGAAGTCGTTGAACCCCAGCCCGGCGAACGAGCCGATGAGGATGTTCGGCGGGTCGCCGATCAAGGTCGCCGTGCCACCGATGTTCGACGCGAGCACGGCCGGAAGGAGGAGCGGCCACGGCTTCATCTTTAGCGCGAGGCTGATCTGGATGATGATCGGCGTAAGGAGCAGCATCGTCGTCACGTTGTCGAGCAGCGTCGACACCGTCGCCGTGATGATCACGAGCGATGCGGAGAGGCGCCAGACGCTGCCCTTCGCCAGCCGGTAGGACTCGAGCGCCATCCACTGGAAGACGCCGGTCTCCGACATGATGGAGACGATGATCATCATCCCCATCAAGAGGAAGACCACATTGAGGTCGATGAACGAGACCGCGTGCGAGAACGTCTCTTCGAGCGCCTCGGTCGCCGAGGCCCCCCCTTCGAGCGCCTCGCGGCCGAACAGGATGTAGTCGCTGTCGAACGAACCCGCGATCGACGAGACGAAGAGGAGGACCGCTGCGCCAAGGAGCGCCACGGCGGTCCGATGCAGGACCTCGAACGCGATCAGCGCGTAGACCGCGACGAGGACGCCGGTCGCGATCCAAAGGGCAGGTTCGGCCACGCGCGCGAACCGTCCCGCACCCTTAAATCTTTATTGTCCCCCGTTCGTCCGCGGAACCGTGCGCGAAACCGGCGCGGCCCGGAAGGCGCGGGCGGAAGAGATCCTCGCGCGCCTCTCCAAGGAGTATCCGGACTCGGCGTGCTCGCTCGATTTCCGGAATCCCTTCGAGCTCCTCGTGATGACGGTGCTCTCGGCCCAGTGCACCGACGAGACCGTGAACCGCGTGGCCCCGGCGCTCTTTCGCGCGTTCCCGGACCCCGCGGCGCTCGCGGGGGCGCCGCAGGCGGCGGTCGAGCGCCTGATCCATCCGACCGGTTTCTACCGGGCGAAGGCGCGCAACATCCGGCTCGCGTCCCGCGCGTTGGTCGAGGAACACGGCGGCGAGGTGCCCCGGGCGCTGGCGGCGCTCATCGCGCTTCCCGGAGTCGGGCGGAAGACCGCGAACGTCGTCCTCTGGAACGCGTTCGGCATCCGCGAGGGGATCGCGGTCGACACGCACGTGACGCGCCTCTCGGGGCGCCTCCGGCTCACCGGCCACGAGCGGCCCCAAGGGATCGAAGAGGACCTGATGCGGCTCGTCCCGGAAGAGACCTGGGGGCACGTGACCCACCTTCTCATCGACCACGGCCGCGCCGTCTGCACGGCGCGAAAGCCTCGGTGCGACGGGTGCGCCGTAAACGACCTCTGCCCGAGCGCGTTCCGGGTGTGAAGCGCAAGAGGCGATAAGTAATAAGTACTTACAAAGTAAGTATTACGTCGGGCCCTCGCATTCGAGGTCCTCGAACTCCATCGGCGGGAGCCTTCGCCCGACCCCCGCCGGCTCCGGGTTCCCGCTCGTCGTGGAACGCCGCGGCAGGTACCGCTCGAGCGCGTCCCGCAGCATCTCCGAGATCGGCGTCCCCTCGAGCCGCTTCACCTGGTGGAGCCGCTCGTGGAGCTCCGCCGGGATCCCGATCCTCCGCACGGTCCGTCGTCCGGGCACCGCTCGTCCCACGCCCGGTAAGCCCGCTCGAGAAACATCTGGTTTCGAAGACCGAACAATCGGCTAATCGTGAAGAGCTAAATATACAAGGTATAGATATTTACACGGCGAGGGTCCTTCCAGGAGGGATGCCC
>JBQTJL010000036.1:0-5436 GCA_052387135.1 Methanobacteriota archaeon
GCCGGCTCGACCGCGGTCCAAGAGCTCGCCTTCACCCTCGGCAACGGGATGTATTACGTGCGCCGGGCGAAGGAAGAGCGTGGCATGTCGCCGGACGAGCTGGGGCCGCATCTCTCGGTCTTCTTCAACTCGCACCACGACATCTTCGAGGAGATCGCGCAGTTCCGGGCCGCGCGCCGTATCTGGGCCGATTTCATGAGAAACGAGATGGGGGCGAAGAACCCCAAGGCGTGGCAGCTCCGGTTCCACACCCAGACCGCCGGGTGCTCGTGCACGGCGCAGCAGCCCGAGATCAACATCGTGCGCACCGCCTACCAAGCGCTCGCCGCGGTCCTCGGCGGCACCCAATCGCTCCACACGAACTCGTACGACGAGGCGCTGGCGCTTCCGACCGAGAAGGCGGTCCGGATCGCGCTCCGGACCCAACAGATCCTCGCCCACGAGTCGGGCGTCACGAACTCGATCGACCCCCTCGCCGGCTCCTATTTCATCGAATCGCTCACCGACGAGACCGAGGAGGCGGCCCGCAAGTATTTCGACGAGATCGAGCGCCGCGGCGGCATGCTCCGCTGCGTCGAATCCGGGTACATCCAACGCGAGATCGCGGATGCGGCCTACCGGTACCAGAAGGAGATCGACGCAAGGGAGCGCGTGATCGTCGGCGTGAACGAATATACGGACACGGAAGAAGGCGACGCGACGGCCATCCTCAAGATCACCGAGCATGCGCGCGAGACGCAGGTGAAGCGCCTCGGAGACGTGCACAAGGGGCGCGACAAGCAGAGGGTCGAGGCCGCGCTCGATGGGCTCGTGAAGGCCGCCTCGCGGCCGAACGAGAACACGATGCCGCACTTCTTGGATTGCGTGGAGGCCTACGCGACCTTGGGCGAGATCCGCCGGGCCCTCGTCAGCGTCTGGGGCGAGTACCGGGAAGCGGCGGAGATCTAGGCGAGGGACCCGGACCGTCCGCGCCGCACCAGAGGCAGTGACAAGCGATGAGGGACGGGGGCGGAGACCCGCGGTCCGCGGGATCTACAGCGCGGAAAAGTCGGGCGGAGGCGGCGAACCCGAGAACGTCGTGGCAGCCATCGTGACCGGCGCCGCAGAGATTGCCGTCTTGGGCGCCAGAAACACCTCCAAACGTCTCGCCTCTGGCTGAGGGTCGAGTAAAAGGACCCACCGGAGCGGCGTGTCAGGACGATCATCCGTGCCGTTCGTTTCTGCGTAGGCCGTATTGAGGCTGTCCTCAAAGGTGGAGTTGTAGGCGCCAGGCTCGTCCGGCCCACCCACCGCCATCGCAGAATCGGTTCCCATCCGCATAAACGCGTCGAGGTCCCGCGGCGGAGTCGACTCCCAGCTGACCTCCACAAGAAGTCCGGACATCCCCTCCGTTACTTCAACATCGATTACAGGTCCGTATGCCTGGTATGCGCGCGGCTCCGGGCCAGTACGCACGGCGGCGGCACTGATCGTGGTCGAAATCCGGTAGGATCGTACCGGAAGCCACTCGGCCGGCCCCTGCGTCTCCGCCTCCGGCGAATCCGGCAAAGGCTCACGTGCACCGATGCAGCCCTGGAAGAGCAAGACCGGGACCAATAGGACGAAAATCCCGCAGCCCCGCTTCCGACCGGCGTCCGCGCGGAACACCATGATTGCCTACGCCGGAACGCACCCGATCCCCGTGCCTTCGCAGGCCGTCGCCATTACGCAAGCGATCGAGTTGAACCACTTGGTGCGGATTTTTCCGGTTCCAGGGTCGTAGGACGCCATGCCCGCCACCGAGCACGCTTCCGCCCCGGCCGACGGAAGCAACGTAACGGTCGCCAGCACAAGCCCGAGCGCAAGCACGTACGCGGTCACCCGAATGGTTCTCTCGTTCCCGGCCTGTGGACGCTTTGCGCGCCCCGACAAGCCGGCAACAAGCATGACGGGGGACTGGCTTAGCCTTTTCCCCGGATCGTTGTACGGTCCGCCATGGAATTCAAATCCACGGATTCCCGCGCTCCTTCCGCATCTCGTCCAGCGCCTCCTGGATCGCGGCGCGCACCCGGTCCTTCACCGCATAGACCTTCCCCGGATCCCCCGCATCGACCGAGGTAAAACCGGCCATGTGGACCGGGGGCAGGAACCGGATCATCCACTTCACCGGCTTCGGAAGGAACGGCAGCGACGGGATCGGGATCGAGGAACCAAGGAGCGCCTCGTACGAATCGATCCGCGCGAGCGTCGGGTTCGCCTCCTCCCCGCCCAAGACCGACACCGGGTAGATCGGCGCCTGCATCTCCATCGCGACACGGACGAACCCCCGGGCGAAATCCTCGAGCCGGTACCCCGTCCCGGGCTTGAAGGCGCCCTTCTCGCCCTCGGGGAACACCATTACGAGGAACCCCTGCCGCAACAGGTCCCGCATCGCGTCCTTCGAGACCTCCGTGAGCCCCGCCCGGCGCGCGAACGCGGCCGTCTTCGGGTTCGCAAACCACGCCGGATGCGCGAGCCCCCGCACGATGCGCCCGTGCCGCTGATACACGCGATGCACCGTGAACGCGTAGTCGAGCCCGAGCCAGCCCGTGTGGTTTGCCGCAAGCACCCCGGCGCCGGTCTTCGGCAACCGGTCGATCCCGTCGACCGAGAGCCGCGAGTACTTCTCGAGCGCCGAGACGAGCGGGCTCATCCGGTCGAAGAAGGCGCGGGACGCGTCCACGGGCACGTACATCGCCGCGTACGCCTTAAGGCTAGGGCAAAGGCAGAGGCAAAGGCAAGTGTAGGGCCTGGGCCAAGGCCAAGGATGGCACGGGCCATAGCCGGGGCCACGACGGCCGGACGCTCGGTCGTCCTCGCCTTGGCCCCTCGCCCTCCCTGGCCCAGGCCATCGCCTTCCCCTTGCCGTTGCCTTAGCCGTTGCCTTTGCCTTGGCGAAGCGTCGCCTCAAGGGCCTTCCTCAGCATCTCCACGTCCTCCGGCCACTTCCGGTATCCGCGCACGTAGTAGGACGGGTGATAGATGTACTCGTGCGCGACGCCCATCGCGTCGAGCGCCGCGTGGGCCGACCGGCCGAGCGCGACGACCGCCGCGGGCTTCGTCTGCGAAAGGAGCGCGGAAAGGTGCTCGCGACAGGCCCCGACCTCGGCCTTCGTGGGCGTCCGGTTCTCGGGCGGCCGGCAGCGGACCGTGTTCGTCACGAGGACGTCCTCGTTGGAAAGGCCCATCGCCTGGATCCACCGGTCGAGAAGTTTCCCGGATCGCCCCACGAACGGCCGGCCCTGCTCGTCTTCTTCCCGGCCCGGCGCCTCGCCCACGAACGCGACGCGCGGCGACCGGCTCCCCCGGTACACGACCATGCGCGTCCGCGAGGCCGCAAGCGGGCAGCGATGGCATGGCCGCTCTCCGAACGCGTCTCCCGCCACGGGCGCGAAGCCGCCCACAAAGGCTTAAAAGGAGCCACATTGAATCGGGGAGCGTGACCCGCGTCGGCGTCCTCGCGTCCGGCCGAGGAAGCAACCTGCAGGCGATACTCGACGCCGAGATGGCGGGGCGCCTCGGCAAGGCGCACGTGGTCGTCGTCGCAAGCGACAAGCCGGAGGCCGAAGCGCTCGCCCGCGCGAAGGCGCGCGACGTCGCGGCCGTCTCCGTGCCCTCGACGGGAAAGGACCGCGCGGCGCACGACGCCGAGATGGTGAAGGTCCTCCGGGACCACCGCGTCGACCTCGTCTGCCTCGCGGGCTACATGCGGATCCTCTCCTCATCGTTCATCCAGGCGTTCCCCGGCCGCATCATGAACGTCCATCCGGCCCTCCTTCCGGCGTTTCCCGGGCTCCACGCGCAGGAGCAGGCCTTCCGTCATGGGGCCAAGATCGCCGGTTGCACGACGCATTTCGTCGACGACTCGCTCGACGGCGGCCCCATCATCCTGCAGGCCGCCGTCCCCGTGCTCGAGGACGACACGGCCCAGACGCTCGCCGACCGGATCCTCCTCGTCGAGCACCGGTTGTATCCGGCGACCGTCCGACTCTTCGCCGACGGACGGCTGAAGGTCGAAGGGAGACGCGTGCGCATCCTCCCCGGGCCCGAGAAGGTCGACGCGTGGATGTTCTCGAACCTGCCGCTCTGACCCCCTGCCCGCCCCATCCGCGTAAAAACGACTCGCGCGACTCGAACGAAAGGGGGTCCAACTGCGGCTCGACGCGATGGAGCGTCTTCTTGCCCGCCTCGGCGACCCGCACGGGGAGCTTCGCGCGATCCACGTCGGCGGCACGAACGGCAAGGGTTCCGTCTCTGCGTTCGCGGCTTCGATCCTCGAGGCGGCCGGCCATCGCACCGGGCTCTACACGTCGCCGCACGTGGTCCGGTTCTCCGAGCGGATCCAGGTCGACGGGACCGACATCGGGGCGCGCGCGCTCGCCCGGGCCACCGACGAGGTCCTCCGCGAAGCCCGCCGCGTCCCGGGCGGCGTGACGTACTTTGAGGCGGCCACCGCGGTCGCGTTCCTCCACTTTGCGCGCTCCCGGATCGACGCCGCGGTCGTGGAGGTGGGGCTCGGAGGCCGGCTCGACGCGACGAACGTGCTCGAACGCCCCCTCGCGACGGTCGTGACGAACGTCGGGCACGACCACGAGGAGATCCTGGGGCCGACCCTCGCCGACATCGCGCGAGAAAAGGCGGGCATCCTCAAGGACGGCGTGCCGGCCGCGACCGGCGCTACGGGAGGTCCGCTGTCCGTGCTCCGCGGCGCGGCGAGCCGTTGCTGCGCGCCGCTCTTCGTCCATGACGAACACTTTTCGGGCACGTACGGGCAAGGAGCACGGGGTAAGGCGTGCACCGTCCGCGGGCTCGACGGCACGTACCGGGGGCTCCGACCGCGCCTTGCGGGACGGCACCAGGCGGAAAACGCCGCGCTCGCGATCGTCGCCTGCGAGCTTTCGGCCCGACAGGGGATCCGGGTCCCGCAAAGCGCCGTCCGGAAGGGGGTCGCGGCCGCGACCTTGCCGGGCCGACTCCAATGGATGCCCGGCCGCCCGCGGACGCTCGTCGACGGGGGGCACAACGAAGAGGCCTGGCAGGTCCTCGTGGAGTTTCTGCGCCGCGAGCGGTTCGACCGGCTCCACATGGTCTGCGGGATCCTCGCCGACAAGGACCCGGAAGCCTTCGCAAAGGCCCTCGGCCCTCTCGTAGACCGGGTGACGACGACCACGCCCGCGTCGTCACGGGCGTTGCCTGCGTCCCGGTTCGCCCTCATCCTCCGACGCCACGGCATCGACGCGACGCCGGTCGACCCGCCCCGGACCGCGATCCGGAGCGCGCGGGCCGCGGCGGCGACCCGCGACCTCGTCGTCGTCTCGGGCTCGTTCTATCTTGCCGGCGAGGCAATCCGCGCCCTCGCCACGAAGCGGCCGCCTTAAGGATTTCGTTCACAACCCTCATGTCCTTGCGCGACGTCCC
>JBQTJL010000037.1:0-14121 GCA_052387135.1 Methanobacteriota archaeon
TCCAGCGTGATGTCGGGGACCGACAGGTCGACCGGGCCCGGCGGGGGCGGAGGAGGCGGGGGGGCGACGACCCTGACGCGGGCCACGGCGTCGTCCGCGGTCGAGTTGTTCCCGCGCGTGGTCGCCGTCACGACGCTGTCGTGGACGGTCCCGTTCGGGGCGCCCGCCGGGATCGAGACGACGAGCGTGATGTTCGCGGCGCCGCCGGGCGCGAGGGTCGCTTCGGAGGGGGTCACGTTCGCGGTCCAGCCGGAGGGGGGCGCCGAGACCCGAAGGTCGACGGTCTCGAACGCGGTCCCGTTGTTCCGCACATCGAAGTGGAAGGCGGCCGAGGTGCCGGCCGACGCCGCGGTCTCCTGGAAGTCCGGCGTGAGCGTCACGTGCGCCCCGCCGTGGAGCGAGCTTGCGGCCGGGGCGAGGGCCACAAGGAGGATCATCGATGCGAGGCTCACGGTGGGGGTCCTGTGCCGGGGTCGGGTCATCGTCGCAACCGTCCTTCGCGTGCCGTATCGGGTAGATATGGTTTTTCAGAACCCGTTTTTGCTAAGGCCCAACTTCCTTGAATCGTATTCAGGGCCGGGCGCATCAGAGGCGGACGTCGACCGACGCCCCGCGGCCGCCCGCCTCCGCGCCGCCCGTGACGTGGCCGAACGTCGTCGGATCCGCCGGTGCGACGACGACGCAGGTCCCGTCCAGATCGACGAGACACAGCGCGCCGGTCTCGAAGAGCCCGCAGGCATACGCGGACGCCGAGAGGGTGCCCGGATCGTCGAAGGGAACCCCGGGGACCGTAACGAGGGTCACCTGCGCCGGCGGTACGGGCAGGCCGGCGGTGAAGACCCGCGCTTCGTGCGACGGAGCAAGGCCCACCCAGGCGAGGGTCGGGACCTCGAACGCGACGTGCGTGTAGCGGGCGTCGTCGACGTCGGGCGCCGCGCCCACGTTCGCGATGTAGTCCCGCGTCCCCGCTTCCAGGTCCCACGCATCCTGGTACAGCGGGATGTATACGCCTTGGGTCGCCTCGTCGACGCCGCCGCACGCCTCCACGGAGCCGGCGGTCCCGAACGCCCGGGCGTTCGACGCGGCAAAGGTCGAGATGAAGAGCAACGTCGCGATGGTCAGGGCACGTCTCATGCGGCTCCCGGCCCCGAGGGGAAGGGCGACGCCCTTGAACACGCGCCCAACTTCGTTGAATCGTATTCAGGGCCGCCCCACGGCGGCCCCGAGCGCGGCGCGCATCTCGGCCGCAGTGCCAAACCGCATGACCGGGTCGCGGGCAAGGGTGCGGCGCAGGAACGCGCTCACGGCCGCCGGAGTCCCGGCCGGAAGGTTCCGCGCGTCGCGGACACCGGTGAGCATCTCGAGGAACAGGACGCCGCACGCGTACAGGTCAGACGCCGCGGTCGGCGGCGCGCCGCCGGTCTCTTCCGGGCTACGGATGCCGCCGGCGGGGAGCACGCGCCGGAGCCCGAACCCTTCGACGCGGACGTGCCCGTCGGTCCCGAGACGGAGGCGGGCGAGCGAGAGGGCCCCGTGCGGGACCCGGCGCGCGTGCGCGTGGCCCAAGGCACCGAGCGTTTCGTCCAGGAGCCTTGCCGCGTCTAGGAGGGGGACCCGGGCCCGCGCCACGGCGTCCTCGACGCTTCGGCCCGCATCCCGGTCCTCGACGACGTAGAGCGCGTCGCGCCGGATCGCGACGTCGTACACGCGGGCGACGTACGCGTGGTGGAGCGTCGTCGCGGCGCGTGCCTCGGCGAGGACCGCGCGGTCCGTCTCGCGCGTCCGCGCGCGGGGGAGGGGGAACGCCCGCACGACGAGGCCGACGGGGAGGCGGTCGTGGGCGGCGTAGTAGGCGGGGCCCCCCTCGCGGGACGGGGCGGGCCCCAGGATGCGGAACCGGCCGAGGAACCGTTCGCCGGGGACGGGCGGACCCGTCGCAAGGGCGTCCGCGCGCGCCTCGCTCCGCATCGCGGCCCCGACGACGATCCAGGCCGCGAGCGCCGTCGCAAAAAACAGCGACGCGAGCGCGACCGGGACCACGGCGTCCTCGGAGAATGCCACGGACACGCGAACGGGCGCGCCCGATTTAAGCCTGTTCCTGCGCTCCGACGACCGCGATCGCGGTCATGTTCACGACGTCCTTCACTTCGTCGCCGCGCTGCAGGATGTGGACGGGTTTCCGCATCCCGGCGAGGATGGGACCGGTCGCCTCGGCGTCCGCGAGCCGCTGGAGCAACTTGTAGGAGACGTTCGCCGCCTCGAGGTCCGGGAAGACGAGGACGTTCGCCGCGTCCTTCAATCGCGAGAAGGCGTACGTCTCGCGGAGGATCTCGGGGACGACCGCGGTGTCGGCCTGCATCTCGCCGTCGACGACGAGGTGGGGGGCGCGCTCGCGCACGCGTTCGACGGCCCGCCGGACCTTCGCGGCGAGCGGGTGGTCCGAGGAGCCGAAGTTCGAGAACGAGAGCATCGCGACGCGGGGCTCGACGTCGAACTGGCGCGCGACCTTCGCGGCCGCGATCGCGATCTCGGCCAAGTCGTCCGGCGAGGGGTCGATGTTCACGGTCGCGTCGGCAAAGAAGAAGACGTGGCTCTTGATCGTCATCATGTAGAGCCCGACGACCTTGTTCGCGCCGGGCGCCGTGCCGATCACCTGGAGGCAGGGGCGGAGGCCCTCCTGATAGTGCGTCGTAAGGCCCGTGATGAGGCCGTCCGCGTCGCCCAAGTGGAGCATGAGGGCGCCGACGTAGTTCCAGTTCCGAACCATCGCGCGGGCCTCGGAGAGCGTGACCCCTTTTCGGGCCCGGAGCGAGAACAGGGTCTGGGCCCAGCGTTCGCGGAGTTTCTCGTCGCGGGGGTCCACGACCTCGGCGACGAAGTCGAGGCCGAGCTCGCGCTTCGCCGCGTTCACGACGTCGGGCCGGCCGATCAGCACGGGTCGCGCGATGTTCTCGTCGTAGACGACCTGGACCGCGCGGAGGATCTGCTCGTTCTCGCCTTCGGGGTAGACGATCCGGCGCGGTGCGCGCTTCGCCTTCTTGATGACGATCCGCATCATCTGCTGGGCCTTCCCCAGGCGGGCCTCGAGCTCGTCCCGGTACCGGCCGAGGTCCAAGGTCTTCCGGGCGACGCCGGCCTCCATCGCGGTCTTCGCGACGGCCGGGGCGACCCACAGCATGACGCGGGGGTCGAGCGGTTTCGGGATGATGTACTCGGAGCCGAACTTCATCGAGTCGAGCCCGTAGGCCGCGAGGACCGAGTCGGGCACGTCCTCGCGGGCGAGCGCTGCGAGCGCGCGGGCCGCCGCGACCTTCATCGCCTCGTCGATCTCGGTCGCCCGGCAATCGAGCGCGCCCCGGAAGATGAACGGGTACCCGAGCACGTTGTTGATCTGGTTCGGCGTGTCGCTCCGGCCGGTCGCCATGAGGACGTCGGGCCTCGCGGCCTTCCCCGCCTCGTACGCGATCTCGGGGTCCGGGTTCGCCATCGCGAACACGATCGGGCGCTCCGCCATCGAACGGACCATCTCGGGCGAGACGAGGTCCTTCCCGGAGAGCCCGACGAAGACGTCGGCGCCGCGGAGCGCGTCCGCGAGCGTCCGGGCCGAGGTCGCCTGCGCGAACTCCTCCTTGTAGCGGTTCATGTTCTCGGCGCGGCCGCGGTAGACGACGCCCTTCGAGTCGACGAGGACGATGTTCTCGCGCCGGGCGCCGAGCGTCACGTAGAAGCGCGCGCACGCGATCCCCGCGGCGCCGGCCCCGAGGACCACGATGCGGATCTTCGCAAGCTCCTTCCGCTGGACCTCGCAGGCGTTGAGAAGCGCCGCGCCGGAGATGATCGCGGTCCCGTGCTGGTCGTCGTGGAAGACCGGGATCTTCATCTCGCGCCGGAGGCGCTCCTCGATCACGAAGCATTCGGGCGCCTTGATGTCCTCGAGGTTCACGCCGCCGAAGGTGGGCTCGAGCCTCCGCACGGTCTCGATGAACTTTTCCGGGTCGGTCTCCGCGACCTCGAGGTCGAAGACGTCGATCCCCGCGAACTTCTTGAAGAGGACGGCTTTCCCTTCCATCACGGGCTTCCCGCTCAAGGCCCCGATGTTGCCGAGCCCCAAGACGGCGGTCCCGTTCGTGACGACCGCGACGAGGTTCCCCTTCGCCGTGTAGCGGTACGCGGCCTCGGGATCCGCCTGGATCTCCAGGCACGGCTGCGCGACGCCCGGCGTGTACGCAAGCGACAGTTCGCGCTGCGTTCCGGTGGGCTTCGTCGGCGAGACCTCGAGTTTTCCCGGCGGGTTCCGGGCGTGGTACTCGAGGACCTCCTCTTTCGTCACACGGGGCGCGGGCATGGACGGTCGATGACCGATGCGAGTTAAAAGGATTGCGCGGTCGCGACGGCGCGGCGGAACGTCGCGAGCGCCTCCTCGCGGTCGCTTGGCCGAAGTCGCGGGCGGATCGGCGGCGACGTGGGGACCGACGGCGCCTCGCGCAACGGATAGAGGCCGGCCCCGACGCCGGCGAGGAACGCGGCGCCGAGCGCCGTGGTGTCCGGAGCCCGGCTGCGGCGGACGCGTGCGCCCGAGAAGTCGGCGGTGAGCGCGCAAAGGAGCCGGTTCTTGCTCACGCCGCCGTCGACGCGGAGCTCGCGGATCGTCGTCCCGGCGGCCTTCGCGAAGGCGTGGACGACCTCGGCGTTCTGCAACGCAAGGGCCTCGAGGACCGCGCGGACGAGGTGCTCGCGCTTCGTCGCGGTGGAGATCCCGAGCCATGCGGCCCGGGCGTCCGCGTCCCAATGCGGGGCCCCGAGCCCGACGAGCGCGGGGACGAACGAGACGCCGCCGGTGTCCTTCACGCGGCGCGCGAGGGTCTCGGATTCGGCGGTCGTCCGGAGGACGCCCACACGCACGAGCCAATCGAGGGCTGCGCCGCAGGCGAAGAGACTCCCCTCGAGCGCGTAGGTGGGGCGCCCCACGCGCCCGCCCGAGCCGAGGTCCCACGCGACGGTCGTCACGAGGCCGTGGGTGTTCCGCGGCGCCTCGTCGACCGGGGCAAGAAGGAACGCGCCGGTCCCGAGCGTGCATTTTGCCTCGCCGACCGAGCGGCAGCCATGACCGAAGAGGGACGCCTGCTGGTCGCCCGCGATCCCGGCGACCTTCACGCCTTCGAGGGCGCGGAGCGCCGTTCCGAGCCGCCCGGTCCGGGCGACGGTGCCGAAGGAACCGGCCGAGGCGCGGACCTCGGGAAGCGCGTCCGGCGGCACGGCGAAGATCTCACAGAGCTCCTTGTCGAACCGGCTCTCGCGAATGGAGTAGAGGAGCGTCCGCGAGGCGTTCGAGGCGTCGGTCGCGTGGACGCCCGTAAGGTGGAAGAGGACCCACGAATCGACCGTGCCGAACCGGAGGCGGCCCGCTGCCGCGAGCTCGCGCGCGGCGCGCTCGTGCTCGAGGAGCCAGCGGATCTTCGTCGCCGAAAAATACGGGTCGAGGACGAGGCCGGTCTTCTCGCGGACGCGCTCGGGGATGCCTGGTTCCTTCCGGAGGCTCGCGCAGAGGTCGGCGGTCCGGCGGCACTGCCACGAGATCGCGGGGCCGACCGCCTTCCCGGTCTTCTCGTCCCAGAGGATCGTCGTCTCCCGCTGGTTCGTGATCCCGATCGCGGCGACGTCGCCGCCCTTTGCACGCCGCAGGGCCGAGCGGACGGCCGCGAGCGTCGAGGAGAGGAGCGCGTCCGGCGGGGATTCGGCCCATCCCGGCCGCGGGTTCGAAAGCGGCGTGCGGGCGCTCCCTTCGGCCACGATGCGACCGTTCGGCGCAACGAGGAGCGCGCGCGTCGACGTCGTGCCGCAGTCGAGGGCGAGAAGAAGCATCCGGGAGGCGGGAGGCATCGCCTCCCGGATGGCGTAAGGGGCGGATGAGGCTTGTCGCCGACGCCGGACCCTGTTACGGCTCGGGGGGAGGGCCGTCGCGTTCCTCGAACCCGACCAATCCGTCGCCTTGGAACGCGTCGATCTCGGCGATGATCTGCTCGGGCGCCGGAGGCGATGGCAGACCCGTCGCAGGATCGATTTCGCCGGACGCCGAGGACCCGCACGACTCGTACCAGAGCGAGTCATGATCCTTGTAGAAGGCACATTTCTGTTGGGAGCCCTCGTACCAGCAACGTTCTCGGTAGCACTGGGTGCGCCACCGGCCGTAGTCTCCGTCCCAGCGCGTCTCGCAATACCGGTAGCCCCAATCGCATGTGCGAGTGTTCCCGTCCCAACGACAATAGCTCTTCGACTGCTGTTCCGCCGTCATCGCGGCCGCCGCGGGATGCGCCGCCGCCACGAATACTGCCGCGAGCGTCAACCCGAGCAATCCCACCATCCGAATCCGCGTTCCCTCATTCTTGTTGCGTTGCACGTTCTTCACCGACGCCGGAGCGTCGAAGGTCCCGAGCCCCTCGACCCCCATCGGGTTTTGCCGAACGCGGTGAAACGGGCGGCCGGCCGGCGCCCCTTTCCTCCGAACCGCTTCGAACGCGGCGCACGGTTCGACCAGAACCCTTAAGAGGTGCGAGGGCGAACCGGGGCGCGGGAAGCATGGCCGTGGGTAGGGTCGCGTCATTGGGCGTCGTCGCGCTGGTCCTCCTCGTCCTCGGGTCCGAAGCGGCGGCCGCTCACGGGTCCGAGGTCCGGGCCTACGTGCAAGGGATCGGAACGGCCGTGCCCGTCGGTCCCCCCCTGCCGACCTCGTCTACCTCCTACGCGGGGCAGGTCTCGACCGCCGAACTCTTGGGATGCGAGGGCCGGTGCACCGTCCGCGTCCCGTCGCCCCCGCTGCGTTCGCCGTTGCCCCGCGACGCATCGCTCCACCCGGCGGCGCCGCTCGCGCCGCTGGCGACCCCCGCGAAGGGGGCGGTGGACTCGGCGGTCGACGCGGCACCGTCCGCGCCCGCGGCCGCCACCCACCGGACGTGTTCCTCGTTCCACAATCTCCGGCTCGTCGTCTGCGAATACCCGCTGCGGCCCCCGTCGCGGGAACACGTGGCGGGACCGGTAGGCACGAACAACCTCGGGGGGGCCCAACTCGAAGCGTTGGGACGCCGCCTCGGTCCGCTCGACCCCTCATCCGTCGGTCCGACGGACGACATCGGATATTTCTCCGGTCCCGAGATCGTCCCGGACGACGAGGACCCGGTCACGCTCGGCGACGCCTTCGATGGGACCTTTGGCCTTGCTTGGGCACTGATCGATGGCGCCCACGTCGACCCGTCGGTCCCCGTTCCGTGGGTCTCGTTCGACGTCGAGGTCCCGTCGGGAGAGGGGATCACGATCGAGTATTCGTTCACGGCGGCGCCCGCCGAGGTCGGATGGTCGCTCGGCGCGGGCGCAGGCGCCGACGCCGGGACGCCCTCCTCGACGCTGGCCGCCCTCACGCAGAACGCCGTCGGGATGGCCGGGGAGTCCGCCGAACGGCGCGCGACGCCTTCGGACGGCGCCACGCGGGCGCTCCTCGGGCCCGCCGGCGCAGCATCCGGGATCCTGCTTCCGGGCGTCCGTGGGTTCCCCGGCGCGTCGACGCCGCTTCGCCCGCAGGCGGACGCGGTCGCCCTCACCCCGGCGCCGCTTTCCTCCGGGCCATTCCTTGCGATCCTCGCGGTCTCCGGCGCGCTCCTTGCGGTCCCGCCGCTCCTTGCCCTCTACCGACGCGTGCTCGCGGCCCGCGCGCTGGAGAACCCGGAGCGGCGGCGGATCTACGACGAGATCGTGCGGCGACCCGGCGTGAACCCGGGCGACCTTCGCGCGGCGACCGGCCTCCACTACACGACCTGCGAGCACCACGTCCGGATCCTCGCCGACCTCGGCCTCATCCAGACGCTCCGCCTCGGCGTGCACCTTCGACTCTACGAGAACCACGGCCGCTATGGCGCGACGGAGACGCGCGTCCTTGCGGCGATGCGGCACGCGACCACCCGGGCCGTGCTCACGCACATCCTCCGGAACCCCCATGTCCGGCCCGCGGAGGTCGCGCGTGCGGTCGGTCTCTCGCGGCCCGCGGCGAAGCACCACGTCGACCGGCTCGTGTCTCTCGGGCTCGTCGAAGCCGGGCGCGACGGTACTGCGGTGCGGCTCTCGATCGCGCCGAAGGCGGTCGACCCGCTGATCGCGGCGCTCGGCCCCTAGAGCTTGTCGACCTTCACGAGCACGCGGCCGTCCTTGAAGATGCGGACGGTGCCCGAGGTCGAGACGGTGATCGCGACCGCCTTCGTCTCCTTCGTGATCGACGCGGCGGCAAGGTGCCGCCCGCCGAGGCCCGGCTGCAGGTCGACGCCCTTCTGGAACTCGATGTATCGGCCCGCGGCCTCGATCACGCCGTCCTCGCGGATCACGAACGCGCCGTCGATCAGCGCGAACTCCTTCGCGGTCTCCCACGTGGAGTCGTCGAGGATGTTCCGCTCTTTCTCTCCATAGCCCTGGAACGGGTTCAGCACGACCTGTTTCGACCGCTTGAGGACCTCGTCTGCGTCGCCGACGAGGAACAGGGTGCCGATCGGGACGCCTTCGCGGCCTTCGAGCGCGAGCTCGCCGGCAAGCCGCAGGACCCGTTCGAGGACCTTCACGTCGCGACGGCCCGAGAGGACGCCGCGCAGGTGCTGGAGCTGGGCTTCCTTCCGAACGTCGAAGAAGAGGAGGACGTCGAGCGCGCCCGCGTTCGTCGCGAGCGCGACGACGCGGTCCTCGAACTGGATCGAGCCTTCGAGGTACGCGCCCATGAGGAGCTCCTTCAACTGCGTCAAGGTCCAGACGCTTCCGCTCACGGCCTCGGAGAGCGGAAGCACGCTCCGGACGCGGCCCGCGAACCGCTCCTGCACGTCGTGCCGGTGCGAGGCAAGGATCACCGGGAGCTTCCGCGTCAAGACCACCTGCTCGGCGACCTCGGGGTTGTCGGTGACGAGGAGGAACAGCGTGGGCCCGAGCCGCTCGTGGACCTCCTCGAGGATCGCTAGAAGCGGGCCGACGCGCGAAAGGTCCGGCGCGGGCCCCAGGTCTTCCCGGGCCACGTTCTCTCATGCTCCGGGCCATATATAATATTGCACGATGCTACCGGCGCGTGGTCGCACTGGACGAGCGGCTCGTCCTGCAAATCGTGGCTGTCGGCGGCCTCGCATACATGGCGGCGGCAAGCCGCCTCCTCACCGGGATCGGCGCCGCGTCCGCGTTCCTCCTCGGCGTCGTCATCGTCGCCTCGACCGATCTTCGATGGCTCCTCCTCCTCGTGTCGCTCCTCTTCCTTTCGTGGACCGCGACGCGGTTCCGGTACGCCGAGAAGGAGGCGCGCGGCGTCGCGGAGGGGCTCGGAGGGACCCGTCGCACGCGGAACGTGCTCGCAAACGGCCTGCCGCCGGCCTTCGTCGCGGTCTTTTCGGCGCGCATCGACGAGATCGGCGGGCCCGAGGCGGCGGCCATCGCGTTCGCAAGCGCCGTCGCCGCCGCCGCGGCCGACACGCTCGCAAGCGAGCTCGGCGGCCTCTCCGACGAGGTGTTCCTGATCACGGACGGGCGCCGCGTCCCGCCCGGGACCGACGGCGGCGTTTCGACCGCGGGCCTCGGGGCGGCCCTCCTTGGCGCGGGCGCGGTCGCGGGCCTTGCGATGATCCTTCTCGGCATGCTCCCGGGACCCCGGGTCTTGACGCCCGGCCCCGCTTCCTTCGGGATCCCCCTCCTTGCAGGCTTCCTCGGCTGCCAGGTCGACAGCCTCCTTGGCGCCACGCTGGAGACCCGCGGGCACCTTACGAAGGAAGAGGTGAATTTCCTTTCGATCACGGCGGCCGCCGTCCTCGCCGTGGCGCTGTCCCGATGGGCCTGAAACGGGCGGTCAGTGCGCGCTGTTTGGCCGCCGCTCGAAATCGGAACCTTCATCCTCGTACACCCGATGAACACGGACGGATGCACATGAAGGGCCGCCCCATCGTCCTCGTCTTCCCCCTCCTTCTCCTTTCGACGTCCGGGTGCCTCGGCATCGACAACATGGACGACCTCAAGGAAGCCTTGGGGCTAGGCCCGGACGCGCCCTCGTATGAGCCGCCCGTCGCGCGCGCCTCGGCGAACGCGACCGAGGTCGGGATCGGCATCCCCGTCACCTTCAGCGGGGACGGTTCGAGCGACCCGCAAGGGCTCGCGATCGCGCATCGGTGGGATTTCGGGGACGGCACGAACGCGACGGGGAGCCTCGTCACGCACGCGTGGGCCGCGGCGGGCACCTTCACGGTGACGCTCCGCGTCGACAATTCGGAAGGGCTCTTTGCGACGGACGAGATCCTGTTGCGCGTCCTTGCGAACGTGCGCCCCACGGCCGAGATCCGCGTCCTCGACGCCGGCGGCTCGGACGTCTCCTCCGCCTTGGTAGACGCCCCGCTTTCGTTCGAGGCGGCCGCCTCCGACCCCGACGGAGACCCGCTCACGTTCGCATGGGAGTTCGGCGACGGCGAGAAGGCGGACGGCTCGTCCGTCACGCACGCGTACGCCCGCGGTGGTCGCTACGTGGTCGCGCTCACGGTGACGGACGACGACGGCGCGACCGCGACGGCGTCGAAGGCCCTCTCGATCAATCTCAAGAAGTCGTTTTCGGGGCAGGCCTCGGCCACAACGCCCTCGATCGACCACGCGGTCGCCGTGGACGCCGCCGTGCGCCTCGTCGCGACGGTCACGTGGGACGCGACGGCCGGCGTGAACGACCTCGACCTTCGGGTCCTCGATTCGCAAGGAAACGAGGTGGCGCAAGGGAACCAGTCGACCGCTCCGGGCACCACGGGCGCCCAGCAGGAGAAGGTCGAGCTGACGCGCGACATCCTCGCCCAGTTCCCGGCCGGCGAATGGAAGGCGCGGGTCCTGCTCCAACGCGGAGTCCAGGTCGCCTACACGTTGCAGGTCGAGGTCGATTTCTAGCGCCCGCGGATTTCACCAACTTTATAAATATCGGGCGCGGCTTAAGGAAACGCGAGGGCGAAGAAGAGCCTCTCGGACATCGACGCCGAGATCGCGCGCCTCGAGGCCGAACTCAGCGCGCTCGAGCGCGGGGAGACGCCGGCGAAGACCGAAGCGACCCCCGACGGCGAGCCCGAGTCCCGGCCCGAGCCCGAAAAGAAGCGGGGCTTCTCGCTCTTTGGGCGGAAGAAGGATGCGCCGGCGCCCCCGCCCGCCCCGCGCGCGCCCGAGCTCGCCCGGCCCGCGCCCGTGCCCGAGCCGCGACCGGCGCCGGAGCCGCGAGCCGCCGAACCGGCCGCCCCCGAACCCGCCGCGTCGAGCCGGGCGCCCGAGCCCACCGCGGCGTCGCGCGCCGAGATCCCGACCGAGGTCGGGGGGTGGCAACGGTCCGGTCGGACGTGGCGCCGCGGCGAACCCGAGGCCCCCGCGCGACCGTTCGGATACACGCCGATCCACGAGGCGCCGGGCGCGCCGACGGTCCCGCCCGAGCCCACAAAGAAGCGGACGTTCGGGTTCCGCGCGTTCGGGAAGAAGGAAGAGGCCGCTCCGGCGCCCGCGTCGCCGCCGGCCGACGCCGAACCCAAGACGAAGAAAAAGGGCCTGCGGTTCTTCTCGAAGAAATAGCGCGCCCGCCCACGGCCCGGCTTCCGGCTACCCGCTTCCCGCTCCCGAGTCGTGCGCGAACCACGCCTCGATCAGGTCCTCGACCTTCCGCTTCTGCTCCGGCGTAAGAAGCGTGTCCCGCTCGAGCGCGTCGTGGAAGTGCCGGCGCTCCCACGCCGAGACGTGGCCGTCCTCGAGGATCCCCTGGAGCATCTTCACCATCCCGTGCGGCAGGAAGTCGAACCGTTCGTCGAGCGTGTGGAGCCGGGCCTGGCGCGAGAGCTCGTCGATCCGCTTGTCGAGGATCTGCGCTTGGTTCTCCTCGAGGCGACCGTTGAGGAGGAACGCCCTCGTGCGGATCTTTCGCTCATGCAGCATCGATTCGCACTGGGGCGGCGTCGCGCGCAGGTGCACGTAGTCCGCCTCGAGCGCGTGGAGCTCGGTCGTGAGGAGGTTTCGGCGCCGCTGGACGCGATAGACCCCGATCATGGTGACGACGCCGGTGCCGACGAGACCGGCGACCGCGAGTGTTACGTCGAGGTTGTCTCCGGACACCGCTTGCTGGACCGGGTTCAGCGCGACCGGCGGGGGGGTGCCCACCCGGAAGACGACGAACGTGGAGGCGGACTGGCCCGCGTCGTTCGCCGTCTGGAGCCTCGCCGCAAAATCGCCCCGATCCGCATAGGCATGCCGGAACACGGGCGACGGCTGCCAATCGGATACCGCGCCGTCGCCCCATTCGATGCGGAACGAGGTGGGCGCGCCCTGGGCCCCGGCCGCGCTCGACGACAGATCGACATCGACCTCGGCGCCCGGAGCCGGATACTCGGTCGAGACCGCCGCCGCAGGCCGCATCGAGGCCGCGGTCGTGCCAAGGAGCGTGACGGTCCCGTCCGCGGCCGCGACGAGGATGCGGCCGTCGTCCATCGCCCACTCCATGCGTCGGCCCAGGATCTCGAGGGGCGGCGTGAACGTGCGCTGCCAGAGCACGCGGCCCGTGTCCGCGGACAGCGCATAGAGCGGGTTGTCGGCGTGTATGTTGACGCCGTTTGCGTTCGGGACCGGCGTCCGGGCGGCGCGCGCGTACAGACGATTCCCGGCGACGAGGAGGTTCGGGCCCGAGCCCCACGTGTTGTTCTCGCGCGGGTCGAGGGTGATCCGCCAACGCTCGGCGTGGGTGGTCGTGTCGAACCGGTAGATCGTCTGGAGCGAGCCCACGAAGAGGGCGTCGTCGAGCAGGGCGAACCCGGTCGTCGTGTCGCCGTTGAAGGTGTCCTCCTTGCCGATCGTCGTGTTCCAGAGAAGGTCGCCGCGCGCGTTCAGGGCGAAGACCTCGCCCACCTTTCCGTAGATCACGGAGGCCGTCCCGGTCGGATATGCGACGGGCGGCAAGACCTCGGACAGGAGGGGGGGCGGCGGGGGGACCGCGTCGCGGACGACGCCGAGCGGCAGGGCCTGCGCCGCGGCCGCGCCGCTCTGCTTCACGAACGAGAGCGGCCGGTTCCAGATCGGGGTCCCGTCGGCCGGCGAGAGGGCCCACGCCTCCGAGAGGACGGTGCGGGCGCTCGCCTTGTCGCCGGCACCACAGCGGTCGAAGACACCCGAGGCGCCGCCGAAGTCTCGCGTGACGACGACGACGATGTCGCCGAGCACGCTGAGCCCTTGCACGTTGGTCTCGTTCGGCGTCGCCTTGTTCCAAGTCCAGCGCACGGCTCCGTTCGCCGCATCGACCGCCGCGACGAACCCGACCGCGCGACAATCCGTCGACGCGGGGCCGGTCGTCGGGGCGACGTAGCCCGCCTCGGTGCAGGCGACGTACACGACCCCGTCGTCGACGGCCGGTTCGAGGCAGTTCGTGGTGTTCCGGACCTCCTGGAAGGCAGGAAAGTCCCACCGCCACTCCTGGAGTCCGGTCACAAGCGACGTGGCGATGACCGCCGACGGAAGGATCGCGAACACGCGCTCGCCGTCGGAGGCGATGTGGACCGGAGCCTCGTCGAACCCTTGCAGGAGCTCGGGGACGGGGTCCTCGAGAGGGATCCGGAAGATCCCGTTCGTGGTGAGCGTCGGCGAGTCGGGGACACCGAAGGCCGCCACGTAGGCCGCGCCCCGCACGAGGAGGGGCTTCCCGGTGCCGGGTCTTGCGCCCGGAAGCTGGACCACCCACGCGACGTCATCGTGTTCGAGGGGCGGCCCCGCGACGGCACCGGTGCGGGCCCCGTCGAGGCCGGACTGGAGGAAATCCGCCGTCGCCCCCGGAGCCGCGGCTAGGAGTACGAGCGCGATCCCGAAGACTGGGCGGAGCCCCATTCCAGACCAAGGAGCCATCCCCGACGAAGGTATTTAAACGCGAGCCCCATCCGTCCTTCGTGACCCGCGTCGACTCCTTCGCGGACCTCGACACCGGCCGGCAGGACCGTACGGGGATTCCCGAAGTCGTGCTCGCCGAAGGGAAGACCGTAGACCAGATCGAGGCGATCGTGCGCGTCTTCCTCGAGAAGAACGGCCGGGCGATCGTGAGCCGCCTCGAAGGAGCCGATTGCCGCCTCCTCGAGG
>JBQTJL010000038.1:0-5230 GCA_052387135.1 Methanobacteriota archaeon
GGCCGCGGCCGCCGCCCCACCACAGGGCCCGGAGCGCGATCTCAGCAAGGAGCGCGATCGCACCGACGACACCAACCGTGACCGTCGAAAGCAGGATGTCGCGGTTGAGGATGTGGCTCATCTCGTGGGCGAGGACGCCCTGGAGCTCCTCTTGGTCGAGGGTCGCGAGCGCGCCGGTCGTCACGCAGACCACGGCTTCCTTCGGGTCCCGGCCGGTCGCGAAGGCGTTCAGGTCCTTCGAGTCCTGGATGTAGACTTTCGGCGGCGGAAGGCCCGAGGCGATCGCGATCTCCTCGACCCGCATCATGAGGAGGCGCTCCTCGCGGACGTCCGGCCGGGCCGGACGCGCCGCCGCCGCCCGGATCACGGCATCGAGGCTGAACGAGTACGCCATCCCGACGTAGAGGACGGCGAGGAGCGCCGCGAGCGGGAATGTCACGACCGGCGGCGTCCCCAAGAGGAGCCCGAACGCGAAGACGACGCCGAACATGAGAAGGAGCATCGCAAGGCAGACCACCGCGGTCTGGCGTTTGTTCCTCGCGATCTCCTCGGCAAAGTCCACGGTGCACCCACTAGAACGAGACCTTCGGGGCCTCGCGGGCCTCGGGCGGGACCGCGAACATCGGCCGTTCCTTCCGGCCCATCATGCCGGCGACGACGCTCGACGGCATCGTCTCGACGCTGTTGTTGTAGTCGAGGACCGAGTCGTTGTAGTATTGGCGCGCGAACGCGACCTTGTTCTCGGTGTGGGTAAGCTCGTCCTGGAGCTCGAGGAAGTTCTTGTCGGCCTTCAGCGTCGGGTACGCCTCGGCGACGGCAAACAGGCTCTTTAGCGCACCCGTCAGCATATTGTTCGCGTCCATCGCCTCGCCGGGCGAGCGGGCCGATACGAGCGCCGCGCGGGCCGCCGTCACCTTCTCGAACGTCTCCCGCTCGTGCTTCGCGTATCCCTTCACGGTCTCGACGAGGTTCGGGATGAGGTCGACGCGGCGTTTCAGCTGGACGTCGATCTGGGACCAGGCGTTGTCGATCCGGTTCTCGGCGCGGATGATCCCGTTGTACGTCCCCACGTACCAGAGGACGAGAAGGAGGACGACCGCGACGAGGACGATTCCGAGGATGAGGCCGGTTGCGACCATGGGAGTCTCCAGCGGGAGATTGAGGGGTCCGACGCATCAATGCTTCGATTGTTCAGGAAAGCCAGACCCGGAGATAGTCGCGGACCGCCCCGAAATCGGAGAGGACCACGTCCGCCTCGGCGAGATCGACGGGCTCGAGCGTCGTCGTCACGGCGACGCACCGCATCCCCGCCGCCTTCGCCGCCCGGACGCCGAGGACCGCGTTCTCGACCACGATGCAGCGGTCCGGGACGACCTTCAGGCGCTCGGCTCCCGCAAGGTACGGGCCCGGGTGGGGCTTCTCCTCGGGGACCACGTCGTTCGTCACGGCCACGGGGAAGAGGGAAAGGAGCGGCCCCAGCATGTGCTCGGCGTTCTTCCGCTCGGTTCCCGTGACGAGCCCGATCGGGACGCGCCCGCGGGCGAGCTCCCGGACGAGCTCCTGCGCCCCCGCCACGGGCTTGGGGCTCCCGAGGCCCCGGAACACCTCCTGCTTCTCGCGGGCGAGCCGCTCGACCGTCGCCGCGTCCCGGGGTCGGCCGTGGTCTTGGAGGACCTGCTCGATGATCGTCCGGCTGCGGCCGCCTTCGCGCAGGTAGATCTCGCGCGGGGCAAGGTCGATCCCGAGCGGCGCCAGCACGCGCCGGTACGCTTCGTAGTGCTGTCTCGTGCTGTGCACGAGCACTCCGTCGAGGTCGAAGAGGACGGCTTCGGCGCGGGCCACGGCGCGGCGAGCGTGCTTTTCGCGCTTATAGCTTCCCGTGGAGCGCCTGCTCGACCGCGCGGCGCGCGTCGTCCGGCCGCGCCCGGCCCTTGAGCTTCTTCAACACGGCTCCGACGAGGAAGTTCATCGCCTCGCCCTTGCCCTTCGCGATGTCCGCCACGGCCCGCGGGTTCTCGGAGACCGCCTCGGCCGCCGCGCGCGTCACGTCCGCGCCGCCCACGGCGGACGCGAGCTCGGCGGAATGGAGCGGCGCCAGCTCCTTTCCGTCGATCCAGTCGCGAAGGATCCGGACCGCGACCCGCCGCGTGAGGCGGCCGTCCGTGATCGGGGCCACGAGCTCGGCCAAACCGCGCGCCGAAAGCGGCGTCCCCGCGAACGTCCGGCTCCGATAGTGGAGCTCCCCCCGGAGGTCGCGGGCGAAGAACTCGAGCGCGAACCGACCGTCCGTCGTCCGAGCGACCTCTTGGAACGCCTCGACCAAGGGCCGGTCGACCAGCATCGCCTCGACGACCGCCGGGTCCGCCGCAAAGCTCGCGACGAGCCGGTCGCGGAGCCGGAACGGGTCCTCCGGGATCCCGCCCTCCGCGTCGCGGAGCAGGGCCTCCGTGATATCGAGCGGGGGAAGGTCGGGGTCGGGGAAGAACCGATAGTCCTCCTCGGTCTCCTTGGTCCGGAGCGCGACCGTCTCGCCGAACTTCTCCTCGAAATGCCGCGTCTCGCGGCGCACCGTGCCGCCCTTCTCGACGATGGCGGTCTGGCGCCGCACCTCGTACTCCAGCGCGGAGACCACGTTCGCGACGCTGTTCAGGTTCTTCACCTCGACGCGCTCGGAGCCGCAGGAGACGTTCGTGTCGACCTTGAAGACGGCGTCCGGGCGCACGAGCCCAAGATAGAGGAGCCCGGTCCGGAACGCCTCGAGGAATCGCTTCGCGCCGTCGACCGTCGTGATGTCCGGCTCGGTCACGACCTCGAGGAGCGGCACGCCGCAGCGGTTGTAGTCGACGAGGCCCTTCTTCAACTCGTACGCGCCGGGGTCCTCCTCGATGTGCATCTCGGTGATGCGGACCCCCTCGAACCGGCCGCCGGCGGCGATGGGTTCCATCGTGCGCTGGTAGTTGTTCGGAAGATCGGGGTAGAAGTAGTGCTTCCGGAGCGTCGGCACCGACGTCCCGACCGGGACCTCGGAACCCGTGAGCCGCGCGACCCACAACGCCTTCCGGACGGCCTCGGCGTTCGGCGCCATCGGTTTTGCCCCGGGCTGCGCCGTGCAGACCGGGCAGACGTTCGTGTTCGGGGCCGCCGCGCGAAGGAAATCCGCGCCGCATCGGCAGTACATCTTCGAAGCGGTCGCAAGATAGATGTGGAGCTCGAGCCCGCACTTCACGGAGGACTCCCTCCGGCGAGCCGTTCGTAGGCGCGCATCGCGCGAAGGACCGTCGCGTCGTCCCCGCGCCGGCCCATCACCTGGAGACCGATCGGCGGCGACGAGCCGGGGATCGGCACGGATCCTGCCGGGATCCCGGCGAGGTTCGCCGAGACCGTGAGCACGTCCGCCGCGTACATGCGGACCGGGTCCTCGACGCGTTCGCCGAGACGGAACGCCGGATACGGCATCGTCGGGGCCATGAGCACGTCGACGTCGGAGAGGGCCCGCGAGAAGTCCGCGGCGACCGCCTCCCGCGCGGCGAGCGCCTTCGTGTACCACGCGTTCCGGTGCTCCTGCATGGTGACGTACGTCCCGAGGACGATCCGCCGCACGACCTCGGGGCCGAACGCGGCGCGGTTTCCCGAGACCGAGGCGACGAGTTCGCCGTCCTCGCCGCGATGGCCGTAGCGCAGACCGTCGAACTTCTGCATGGCACTCGCGAACTCGCTGTAGACGAGGAGGTAATACGCCGGAAGCGCGAGGGCGACGCTCGGCGTCGAGACCGGCACGATCGCGGCCCCGGCCCGTGCGAAGCGGTCGATCGCGCCCCGGACCGCCGCTTCGGTCGCCGGCTCGATCCCGTCGAAGAACTCGCGGGGGACCCCGATCCGAAGGCGCGCCCCGTCGAGGGTGTCGATCGACGACGCGACCGGCGCGGCCCTCGACGAAAGCGTGACCGGGTCGCGGGGGTCGGGTCCGTGGATCGCGTCAAAAAGGAGCGCGGTCCGGGTCACGTCGCGCGCCATCGGGGCGGGGCCTTCGAGGCTCATGCACATGTCGGCAAGGCCGTACCGGGACACGCGTCCGTACGAGGGCTTGAACCCGACGACGCCGCAGAAGCTCGCGGGGCAGCGCACGCTCCCCCCCGTGTCGGATCCGACCGCAAGGTCGACGAGGCCCGCCGCAAGCGACGCCCCTGCGCCGGACGACGAGCCTCCGGGGACCCGCCCGGGCGCGGCGGGGTTCTCGGTCGCGCCAAACGCGGACCGCTCGCCCGAAGAGCCGCACGCGAACTCGTCGAGGTTCGTCTTTCCGACGACGACGGCCCCTTGCGCCTCGAGCCGCTCCACCACCGTCGCGGTGTACGGCGGGACGTACCGTTCGAGCATCCGGCTCCCGCAGGTCATCCGCACGCCGCGGACCGCGAGGTTGTCCTTGACACTCGCGACGAGCCCGTGGAGGGGGCCCCTCGGGGCGTCGGAGACCCGCGCACGGGCCCGCTCCGCCGTCACGGTAAGGAACGCGTTCGACCGGTCGCGCGCGATTCGCTCCAGCGCGTCATCGACCCTCGCGGCAAATGCGCCCATCTACAGCCCCCGCGGCACGGCCGCGAAGCCCTGCTCCCGTTTCGGGAACGCGTCGCGGATCTCGTCGGCGACGGACGCGTCGGCGGGCGCCGCCTCGTCCGGCCGCAGCGGCACGGCGGCGGTCTCGGACCGCCCTTCGGCGGGCGCGGAAGCGTCCCGGATCTTTGCAAACGAGTCGAGGATCTCGCCGATCTCCGCGAGCAAACGGTCCCGGCCGTCGGCGGGAAGTCGGATGCGGCACACCGTGAGGATGTGGTCGAGCTCCGCCCCGGTGATCCCCGCCGCGTCGGACGCCATCGCGCGGGAAAACACGTCAAGCATATTATACTAATACGCGGCATTGTGGGGCAAGCGCAGGATGTGGATGGCGACGACGCCCTCCGCGGCAGCGGGGGGAAGGAGATTCCTTCCCCCCTCGGCCCCCATCCCGTTCGTGGGGGGCTCCGCGGCCGCCCCCCACACCCCCGCCTGGGCTCCGTCGTCCAGTTGGTAGTGATACCGGACTGTTAATCCGGTGGCGCAGGTTCGAGTCCTGCCGGAGCCGTCGTTCCTCCTCGTCGGGCCTCCCCGCGTCCTCGGCCGAGGCGCGGCATCTTTTGGCCCGCCGCGGCGTCGGGCTCGTCGTCCGTAGCGGGGCTACGGCCTCCTCGCCCTC
>JBQTJL010000039.1:0-9306 GCA_052387135.1 Methanobacteriota archaeon
TCCGGCCTCTGATTGATAAGAGGCCGCGACCATCCCGGCGCGATCCCCGTGTCCGAGGGCACCATCGTCTACCGTCCGACGCCCGAGCAGGCGGCGCGGGCGAACGTGAAGCGGTTCATGGACCGGCACCGGATGCCGACGCTCGAGGCGCTGGTCGAACGGAGCCAGAAGGACGTCGAATGGTTCTGGGGGGCGGTCGAGCGGGACCTCGGGGTGGTCTGGTCGAAGCCCTATGACAAGGTCCTCGACGCATCGAAGGGGATCCCGTGGGCGCGCTGGTTCGTCGGGGGGAAGACGAACCTTTCCGCAAACTGCGTGGACCGGTGGCGCGCGGCAGCGCCGTCGCGATCGGCCGTAGTCTGGGAAGGCGAAGACGGCGCCGTCCGCAGCCTTACGTACGAGGAGCTGGGGCGCCTCGTCGACGGGATCGCCGGAGCGCTCGTCGACCGCGGCATCCGGCTGGGCGACGCGGTCGCGGTCCTCATGCCGATGACGCCCGAGTGCGTCGCCTCGATGCTCGCGATCGCAAAGATCGGCGCCATCTTCATTCCGCTGTTTTCGGGCTTCGGCGTGGAGGCGGTCGAGACGCGCCTCCGGGACGCCGAGGCGAGAGCGATCCTCGTCGCGGACGGGTTCTACCGACGCGGACAGGTCGTGCCGCTGAAACCCGTCGCCGACGAGGCCGCGGCCCGGGTCGGCTCGGTCCGCACGGTGTTCGTCCACCGACGGCTCGGGCCCGCCGCGGGGACGCTTTCGTGGGCCGCCGGTCGCGACGTGGACCTCGAGGAGGCGACGCGGGCGGTCCGCTCGCCGCCGCCGACCCGCGCGATGGACTCGGAGGACCCGTTCATGGTGGTCTACACGTCCGGCACCACGGGGCGGCCGAAGGGCGCGGTCCATGTCCATGGCGGGTTCCTCGTGAAGATCATGCAGGAGGGCGCCCACCAGACGGACGTGCATCCGGACGACGTCCTCTTCTGGTTCACGGACATGGGATGGATCATGGGGCCGTGGGAGGTCGTCGCGACGCTCGGGAACGGCGCGACGCTCTTCCTCTACGAGGGAGCGCCGGATTACCCGGGCCCGGACCGCCTATGGTCGCTCGTTGCACGGCACAAGATCACGATCCTCGGGATCGGGCCGACGCTCGTGCGGGCGCTCATGAAGTCCGGCACGGCACCGGTCCGGAGGCACGACCTTTCCTCGCTCCGGGTCCTCGCCTCGACCGGCGAGCCGTGGAACCCGGAGCCGTGGATGTGGCTCTTTTCGGAGATCGGCGGCGGCCGCTGCCCGATCATCAACCTCTCGGGCGGCACCGAGGTCGGCGCCTGTTTCCTTTCGCCGACGCCGATCACGCCGCTCAAACCCACGAGCCTCGGGCACCCGTCGCTCGGGATGGCGATTGACGTGTACGACGAGCACGGGAAGCCGGTCCGCGGCGCGGTGGGCGAGCTCGTCTGCACGAAGCCGTGGCCCGGCATGACGCGGGGCCTCTGGAAGGCGCCGGAGCGGTACCTCGAGGTCTATTGGAGCCGTTGGAAGGACGTGTGGGTCCACGGCGACTGGGCGTCGATCGACGCGGACGGTTCGTGGTTCCTCCACGGCCGCTCGGACGACACGATCAAGATCGCCGGAAAACGCCTCGGGCCCGCCGAGATCGAAAGCATCCTCGTCGACACGGGCAAGGTCGTCGAGGCCGCGGCCGTCGGCGTCCCGCACGAGGTGAAGGGCGAAGCGCTCTGGTGCTACGCGGTCCTTCGGCCGGACGTCCCGGCGACGGACGAGACCCGGAAGGTCCTCGTCGCGGCGGTGGACGCCTCGCTCGGGAAGAGCTTCCGGCCCGAGCGGATCTTCTTCGTGTCCACGCTCCCGAAGACCCGGAACGCGAAGATCCTCCGCCGCGCCGTGCGGGCGGTCGCGACCGGAAAGCCCGCGGGGGACCTCTCGAACCTGGAGAACCCCGCCGCGCTCGACGAAATCGCAAAGGTCACTAAGGGCTAGGTCCGGTTCCCCTCGTGCTCTGGACCCTCGGGAACGCGGCCCGCGACATCGTCGTCTCCGAGAGCGGGCGCTCCGAGCGGCCCGGGGGGACCGTGCTCTTTGCCTCGCTCGCGCTCCGCGCCCTCGGCGTGCCGTGCGGCGTCGCCGGCCACGGGACGCCCGAGGCGCGCGCGGTCCTTGCGGCCTGCGGCGTCGATGTCTCCGAGTTCCGGGATGGCCGGGCGCCCCGTTTCGTGAACCGCTACCTCTACGGCGCCCGGTTCCAGCGGGCCTCGCCCGGCGACGCGATCGACGTGACGAGGATCCCCGCGCGCGTGTTCGACGCGCCCGGCATCCTCGCCGGTGCCCTCCTCGGCGAACTCCCGGCCTCCGTGGCGACGCGGCCGCGGGCGGGAACGCTATTCGTCGACCTCCAAGGGTTCGCGCGGCACGACTCGGGGCGGGGCGAGGAGCTGGGACCCGTGCGCCTCGGCCCCGCACCGTCGTTCCGTGCGGTCCTTCGGCACGTGGACGTCGTCCGCGGGAGCCGACGCGAGGCCCGCGCGATCACCGGACGCGGGAGGATCCTCGCAGGCCATGCGCTCGACGTGTTCGCGCGCGAAGGCGTGCGCGTCTCGATCGTGACGCTCGGGCGCCGCGGCGGCTTCGTCCGCGACCCCGACGGCCTCCGCCGGTTCGACGCGTTCCGCGTGAAGGAAGCGGAGCCCACCGGGGCCGGGGACGTGTTCGACGCGACCTTCCTCTGGCGGACCACCGAAGGCGAGCCGCCCACGGCGGCGGCCCGATACGCCGCGGCGGCGGCCGCGATCGCGGTCTCGCGGCGGCTCGACCTTTCGTCCCCGCTTTCGAAATTCGCGACGCGGCGCGAGGTCGAGGCGCTCGTCGCAAGTAGGAAGTAGGAGGCCGCAGGTGGGGAGTACGGCCCCCGTAGCCTAGTCCGGACAAGGCGCCAGCCTTCTAAGCTGGATGCCCAGGGTTCGAATCCCTGCGGGGGCATTTCCTCCTCCTCGGGCCTCCGTTCGTCCTCGGGCCGCCTTCGGCGTCTTTTCGCGCCATGCCGCGTCGGCCTCGTCGCGGAGAGCGATGCTATCCGCTCCTCGGCCTCCTTGCCTGGCGCGAAAATCCGCTCGAAGCCGGCCCTGCGGGCGAACCGTCGGCCCTCGTCGTCGGCTTCCTACGCCCGGACCGAAGCGCGCACCATTCTGGTCCAGATTCGCGCGTGAGTATGGCGAACGGGAAAGGCTAAATGAGATGAGCCCCGTTGCCCGCTTGAGTTGGAACGATGACGCACGTGATCGCCCAGCCGTGCATCGGCGTGAAATCGCACGACTGCGTCGACGTCTGCCCGGTCGACTGCATCCACCCGAAGCGCGACTCGTCGGATTTCGAGAAGGTGGACCAGCTCTACATCGACCCGTCGACCTGCATCGACTGCGGCGCCTGCGTCGCGGTCTGCCCCGTCACCGCGATCTTCCCGGACAACGACGTGCCCGAGCAGTGGGCCGAGTTCAAGGAGAAGAACCGCGCCTACTTCCAGAAGTGAGACGGAGTTCGACGAACCGCACGCGGCCGTCCTCGACGAGCCCTCGGATCCGTTTCTGACGGTCGGATAGCCGCGCCTCGCCCGACTTGAACTCGAGGAAAAGGATCTCGTCCTCGCCGAAGTGGATCCCGTCGACGGGATTCCCTAGGAACCGGAATCCCCGCGGGTCGTAGGGGAACCCTTCCAGGAACGGCGCGAGTTGTTCGAGGGTCGTACCGTGCCGCACGGCGAGGCTCCGCCGTTCGAAGACGGCTTTCGCCAGGCTCCGCGAGAGCCGCCGCGCGATGGCGACGAGGACCGCGACCGTGAGGCCAAGGACGAGGCTCGCCGCAAGGAGCGCCACGACGAGGGGGTCCGCCACAGTCCACGATGGCCGGGTCGCGCGCTTAACGCTTCGGAAGGGGGGACCGAACGTGGCGGGCGGACGTGCGCGCCTCGTGAAACAGGAATTGTTGGGCGTAGCCTGCGTCCCGGCCCCATCGCGCGCGGGCCGCGGTGCGGATCCGCCCCATCTCGGCGACCGAGGTCCGGTCGCCCGCGGACGAGCTCGCCGCGCCGCCTCGCGGAAGGAGCGGTCGGGCGGCCCTTGCGACCCAGCGGTCGACCGGGAAGGCGTCGGTCCGGTCGAGGCTGAAAAGGAGGATGCAGTCGGCCACCTTTTCGCCGATCCCGTCGAACGACAGGAGGTAGTCGCGGGCCTCGTCCGCCGGACCCTTCCGCAGATCCGATAGGTCGACGCCCTCGCGGACGATGCGGGCGGCCGCCGCATGGAGGCGGGGCGCCCGGAACCCCAGCCCGAGCCGCGACAGGCGACGGACGCCGGCCGCCGCGACCGCCTCGGGCGTCGGGAACCGATGGCAGGTCGCCTCGGGCGCGCGCCCGGGCGCCGGGCACGGCTCGCCGAAGGTCCGGGCGAGGCGCTGCATGAGTCCTTCGATCCGGGGCACGTTGTTCACGGCCGACAGCACAAAGGCCGCGAAACATTCCCACGGGTCCTGACGAAGGAGCCGGAGCCCGGCATGTCCCGCGACGGCCCGCGACAGGAGCGGATCCGCCGAAAGACGAGCCACAGTGCCCTCATAGTCGTCGGATTCCCGGAAGTACCGCTCGACCGCGGACGACGCGCCGCGCGGCCCGTCGACAAGGACGCCGCCGGGCGCGGCGGCGAGCCGGACCGGGAACCCTTCGACGACGCCCACGTAGCCGCCTCGGTGCACCTGCCACCGGAAGCTTTGGCCGCCCCGGAGCGACGACTCGAGGTCAATCCGCGCCCGCACGAGCGTCACGGTGCCACCGATACCGGGGGGCCTTTATAAGTCATACCCCGGGACCGACCGTCGATGCTCGCTTCGACCCGTGCACCAAACACTTCTTAAATCTAGTGGTCCCTGAAACCGTCCGGGAGAACGAATGTACCACGCGATCGTCGCCTTCCTCCTTAGCGGGCTGCTTCTTGTCACAGGGGCCGGCGTCGTCCTCGCCGAAGAGGGACCGGACGAAGACGAACGGGGCCGGGACGGCGAGGGCCGCGATGGCGCCCCCCGACGCGACCGTTCGGACGGCGGCGCCCGCACGCCCGAAGACGCCCGGAGGGCCGCGGCCGCGTTCCGATCCGAAGACGAGGCCGAGAACCGCGCGTTCATGGAGGACCTGACCGCCGAGCACCGCGCCTTCCACGACGCCCAGCAGGCGGCGTTCGCTTCGTTCCAAGAGAACCAGACGGCCGAGCGCCGCGCCTTCGCTTCGACGAACCGGACGGCGGACGAGACCGAGGCGTTCGCGCGCGAGCAGGCGTCCGAGACCCAAGCGTTCCGCGAGACCCAAGCGGAGGCGCACCGGGAGTTCCACGAAGAGAGCCAAGAAAAGGTCCGCGAGTTCCAAGACGGGCGGAAGGCCGAGCGCCACGCCCTTCGGGACGAGATCCACGAGAGCCTCGCCCGGGAGCGTCGCCACGTGGGCGAATTCACCGACGTAAGCGGCACGGTGGGCGGCGCGTTCGTCGCGTTCGATTACGACGCCGGGAACGGGACCCTCTCCGGATTCTCCCTGGGCGGCGTCGAGGCGTTCCGCGAGGTCCGCGTCGAGCCCTTCGAGTTCGAACGCGTGCGGGTCGACGGCGCGAGCCTCCGCATCCGCGGCGACGAGGTCGACATCCGGGCGCACGACACGCCGAGCGCCGGGCTCCGCATCGCCCCCCACGACGGGCCCGTGACCGCGACGTTCGTCCTTGCCCCTGGAGCGGTCGCGACCTCCGCCGGGGAGGACGCGTACGTGATCTCGTTCGGCAACCGGACCGCGCTCCTTGCGATCCGCGGCGAGGACGACGGCACCGGGTCCCTTGCGCTCTCCGGCGACCGGCTCGTCGCGAACGTCTCCGACGACGCGCACGTCGTGTTCCTCGCGCGTCCGCTGCACCGCGAGGGCGCCCCGGAGGTCGATGATGCGATCCGGAAGGGCCGCGTCGGCGCCCAGGTGCGCTTCGAGCACGCGGAGGGCCGCGTCCACCAGGACGTCTTCGAGCTCGAAGGCGTCTCGGTGACCGCCGCCGTGATCGGCGACACCGCGAACCTCATCATCTCGGCGCCCGACGGGACGCCGGGGAAGGTCATCGTGGTCGATCTCGACCCCGCGGTCGTGGGCGCCGCCGAGAACGGCACCGTGAACGTCACGATCGATGGCCGGTCCGCCACGCCGGCGCGGGACTTTGCCGACGTCTTGGACCCGGACGACGACGCGGGGGTGCCCGAGTACCTCCTCGTGCGTGGGAACGAAGGCTTCCAGATCCTCGTGAGCCTCCCCCACTTCAGCGTGCACGCGGTCACGATCTCGTCCGTCCCGATCCTCCTCGTGCAGCCGCCGCCGTCGGTGGTCGCGGGCGTGATCGCGGCGGCCGCGGTCGTCGCGGTCGCGGCGGGCTTCCTGTTCCGGCGCCCGAAGACGCGCTAGAATCCCGGCGGTCCGGATCCGGGCGGCTCTTCGCGGGGCGCAAGCGACGTCCACACGTCGACGAAACGGTCGACCGCCTCGTCGAGGAAGCTCGCCTTGTGCTGGACGAGGACCTTCGCGACGAGGTCGGGCTCGGTGATCGTGTAGCGGTTCTCGCGGCCGTCCTTCTCGACGACGGCAAGCTCGGCGTCGACGAGCTTCTTCAGGTGGAACGAGAGCGTCGAGGGGGAGATCGTGAACTTCGTGAGGAGCTCTCCGTGGGAGAGCCGCGGCGCAAGGAGAAGCTCGGTCGCGATCCGGCGGGGCGTCGGCTGCCGGAGGATCGCCATCACGTCCTTCTCGCGCCGGCCCATCTGGGACGTCACGTAGTATCGGGTGTAGCGGGCGTCCTCCCGGGTCGTGAGGAGCCCGAGCTTCACGAGCGTGTTCAAGTGGTACTCGAGCGTGCCCATCGGCATCGCGAGGGCGCGGAGGATCTCGCGAAGGTGCGTTCCGGGGAAGCGGTGGACGTGGTCGAAGATGCGGCGGCGGCTGTCGAGCTCGAGCGCGTCCGAGGCTTCCGGCATGGATCACCGGTCGCGTTGGGCGATCGACGCGTAGAGAAAGAGGAGGACGCCGAAGTCGAGCGCGGCGGGGACCAGGATGTCCTCCTTCGCGACGACGACGCGGTAGGACTCATAGGCGCCCTTCGCGACGAGGAACAGGAACGCGCCCGACACGAAGAGCAGGCCCCGGCGGCGGATCCTGAGATAGGAGACCGCGGAGACCGCAAACAGGAGCACGGAGAAGCCCAGCGTGACGAGGGCAAAGAACGCGCCGAGATTCAGGGAGACAGACGACGTGTTGCACCACCCGTTGGGGGCTAGACCCGGGCGATGCAAAAAGATTCGTATTCCGAAGCCCGATGGGGGCACATGGACCTCGACGCCGTGCTGCTGTCCGCGGCAAACGACGGGCTGGCGCACCCCTTGCTGGACGCCACGGCGCGGGCCCTCTCCGTAGCGGGCGCATGGATCGCGTGGGTGCTCGTCGCCGCCCTGGTTTCCCTGCGTTACCGGCGCCTTGGGGTCCTCCTCCTCGTCACCATCGTCCTCGCAGTGGGGACGGTGCACCTTGCGAAGGAGGCGGCGGGCCGCGAGCGGCCGCAGGACGTCCGCGACGTCCTCGACCCGCCCGAATCGGCGTCGTTCCCGAGCGGGCACGCGACGACCGCGATGGCCGTCGCGTGGGTGGCGGGCCGACATCTTCGCCGCCGCGCGGTCTGGATCGTGCTCGCCTCCTACGCGATCCTCCAAGGCGCGTTCCGGGTCTACGCGGGCGTGCACTATCCGAGCGACGTCGTCGCCGGGTTCGCGATCGGCCTCGCGATCGGAGAAGCGGTGATCCGCGCTTCGCGGGTCCCTACGGGCGCGGCCTTGCTCGACCGCGTCGCCCCGCGCGGGCCCGCCGCTCCTCGGTGAGGCGCGCGACGAGGCCCTCGACCGCTGCGGTCGCCTCGGACGGCGCCACAAACTCGCGGGTGTACGGGCAGCCCTCCTCGTCCCAGACGACCCGCCGGAGTCCCGGGTCCCACACGAGGGGGTAGAGCCGGCAGCCCTCGGGCCGGATCTCGTACACGCCGCAGCGACCGCCGGCGTCGAGGAAGTGGCACCGGCCGCCCACGTTCGCAAGACGTAGCCACCCGTCGTCCTCGCGGGCGAAGCGGGCCGGATCGTGACCCGCGGCCGAGAGGCGCGCGCGGTCGGCCTCGGTGAGCGGCATCTCGGTGTCGTGGCAGCAGGCGGAGCACGCGTGGGACCGGCAGGGGGTCCCGAGGAGCGGCAACGTCATCGGGGATCCTTCGCGAGCGTCACGCCGCGCTGGCCCTGGTACGTGCCGCTCCGCTTCTCGTAGAGGAGCTGCGGCTCCTTGTGCATCGTCTCGAACGCGATCTGGCAGAAGCGCTCGCCGAGCGGAAGGAGAAACGGCGCGCGGCTCGCGTTGAAGCACCCGATCGTGAGCGTGCCTTCGAACCCGGCCTCGACCTTGCCGAACGCGGCGAGGACCCCTTTGCGCGCAAACGAGCTCCGGATCCAGAGCTGGCCCGCGGTCCCGGGGCCAAGGTGCACGACCTCGCGCGTCGAGACGAGGAACCGGGTATGGCCGGGGACCTCCGCGCGGCCTTGGCGCACGGGTGTCTCGCCGAGCTCGGGGACCAGGACCTCGGCCACCGTGAGGTCGTATCCGTTCGGCGTGAGCTGCCGCTCGTCGAACGGCTCGATCCGGAGCGCGCCCGAATCAAGGAGCGCACGGATCTCGTGGTCCGCCAAGATGCACATGATGCGGGGCAGGCCATCCTTCGCTAAGGACTTTTCGCGAAACGGCTCGGCGACCGGCGGAGCGTCCTTTAAATGAGAGATGGACGCATGCGGGAGCGGGGCGTGTAGCCTAGCCCGGACAAGGCACTGGCCCTGCTAAGTGGGGGGCTCGGGGGGAGAACGAGCGAAACCGGTCTCCCCCCGCAAAATCGGGATGGAGGTTGGGAGGAAGGGTTTCCCTTCCTCCGACGTCGTCGTTCGTTTAATGAGAGATGGACGCATGCGGGAGCGGGGCGTGTAGCCTAGCCCGGACAAGGCACTGGCCTTCGGAGCCAGGGATCTTGGGTTCGAATCCCAACACGCCCGCTTCCTCGGAGCGCCTCGCTGGGGGAAGGTTCCCGTCCCCCAGACCCCCTTCTGCGTATGTGGGTGGACAACCGTTTCGCCGGTTCTCCCCCCACCGCCCCCCACTCCGGCAGGCCCGGGATCTTGGGTTCGAATCCCAACACGCCCGCAACC
>JBQTJL010000040.1:0-6005 GCA_052387135.1 Methanobacteriota archaeon
AGACGACGCAGTGGTACATGCCCTTTCCCTCGTGGTTACTGTACTTGCCCGTACACGGCGGCTCGGTCCCGCAGGCCTGCGTCACCTCGAATTCCATCGGTGTGAGGCGCTTCTTCAGTTCGGCTTCGGGCGGCTTCATCGCGAGAAGATTCCCCGCGCGGGAAGATAAGGCCTTTCCCAGATGTCGCCAAAAAAGCGAGCGGCCGGGCCCCGCCTCCGAGGGGACCCGGCCGTCCGGTGGGTCTAGAGGGGGCCGGTGAGGCAGACGGTCGGTTGGAACGCGCGCCAGCGGTCCCAGCGGCCGGGGTTCGTCTCGTGGATCGGGTTCAGCTCCGGACCTACAATCGCGGCAAAGCACAGGGTCCCGGACTCGGTCGACGTGGGGTCGCGGGAGAACCGTTCGATCTCGGTGTGGGAGTACGTTCCCTCGCACGAGATCGTGCGGAGCGTCCCGGAGCGCGACTCGAACAGGTGGCACGTGTCCGCAAACACGCTGCCGTCCTGCACCGTGAGCACGTACGTAAGGTCGAAGAGCGCGCGATCGCCGATGTCGCCCGTGTGCTCGAAGCGCACCGTGACGCGACCTCCCATGTCCCGGGACGTGGTCGGGTCGTCGACGTCAATCACGCTGACCGGCACGGATCCGTAGTAGGCCGGGCCGGGCGTATCCGCATCGACCGCGGGCCCCCCGTCCAATCCCCCGAGGGCCCCGGGGGCGGTCAACATCAAGCCAAGGACCGGGCCTAGCACCCAGACCATCCCGCTACGACGAAGCTCCGTCGTCATGCAGCGTCGAGTCGGCCGGAGCGTATTTCTCAGTCGTCCGAACTTGCCCGCGCATCGAGCCGCGCCAAGGCCTCGGCGACGGGGCCCGAGACGCGAAGCCCCTTCGCGGGCCCCCGCAGGACGAGCCCGAAACCGGCGAGGCGCGCCGCGTGCTCGCGCGTCGTCGACTCCGAGGTCCCGAGCCTCCGCGCCGCTTCCCGAGACGAGATCCCGGGCTCGGAGCGCGCAAGCTCGAGGAGCCGGAACGCGGTCGGGGTCCGGGCGACGGCGAGGAGGCGCTTCTCGAGCGATCCCACCGGACCGCCGGCCACGAAGCACCGGATCCGGCCTCCCATCCGGCGGCCGACGACGTGGCCCCGCTCCTCGAGGATCCTCAGATGGTGCTGCACGGTCGTGTAATGGACCGCGAGGAGGCGCCGCAGCTCGCCCGGCGTGATCCCGGGTTCCCGGCGGACCGCCTCGAAGACGCGCCGCCGCTCCACGTTCGCGAGGACCTCGTCGTCCCGCAAGTACCGGTAGAGCCTCCAGAGCGGCAACAGGAAGATCCCCACGAGGCCCGCGTGGAGCCCCGGGCGGACCGCGTCCGCGACGCCTCCCGCGGCCCCGATGCCGCCCGGCCATGCTACGCCACCCGCTGCGTCTCCCGGCGCAGGCGGAGCGACGCGCGAAATCGCGACCGTCGCATCGAGCATGGAGGCCGCGTCCGGGGCACGGGGCGCCCACGCGTCCGAGCCGTCGTCCGAGGACTTCGGGGCCACGCGAGCGGGGGGCGCGGGCCGCGGCGTCGCGGTGGGCGGCACGGGCACCGGCGCCGGCAACTCCACCGTGATCCCCTCCGCGACGACCTCGATCGGGCCGAACGGGGGCGGCGCGATCTCGGGCGTCGAGAGCGTGACCTCGTGCGGCAGGACGGGAGCGCGTCCGAACACGTCGGTCTCTGGCGAGGCGGCGCGGTCCGTGGCCCACCACGGTCGATCGTCGGGCACTTCGAACTCCCAGCGCTGCGGCGCAAAGACGACGCCGTCGCGTTCGAGCGATCCGCCAATCCGAGCCGGCCCCGCGAACGGTCCCCCGCCCGAAGGGCCCGCGGACGGCACCTGCAGGCCGCCGTGGGCCTCGATCCAATTCTCGGCGTTCTCGGCGGCGTCTTCGCTGTACTCCCACGGATCGTACCGCACCGGGCGCATCCGTTTGTCGTCGCTGCACGAAAGGGCGCTCCTCTTCGGCCGCGCGTCGCACGTCACTTCGTGGACCTCCTCGACCTCGTCGCGCGCCGCCTCCGCCGCCCGACCCACATGCGTCACGGCCTCCCAAAGCGGCGAGAGCGGATACTGAGTTCCGCCGGACGGTGCGCTGGGGCGGCTCGGCGCCGGGAACGCGAGGCGACCCCGTTCGCCGGCCACCTCCCACGCGAGGCCACCGGGGCCCACCTCGACCCTCGTCTCATCGACGCTGACGGCGGCGGCGCTTGGCGAAAGCCCCACGATGAGCACCGCGAGCAGGAGCCTGGGCCCCACCATCATGCCGGCTTGCCGTTCGGCCCTCCATGAAGTCTATTGCATCCGCTTCGAACTTGCGCCGCTAGCGGATCTCGTGGACGCGCTCTCGTTTCACGAGCGCCCGGGCCGCATCCGCGGGGAGCGCGACGACGTCCTCGGCGGTGAGCGTGTAGGCGCGCTGGTCGCTCGCCTGGAACGTCGGGATGTCCCCGAGGACCCGGACGAGCACGCGTTGGCGCGCGACGCCCGGTGGAGGGGCGGCGGGGGCGGCAGACCCGGCGGAGGACGACGCTGGAGGGGTGATGGGTGATGGGTGATGCGCCGGTTGCAGGGGTGAGGGGTGAGTGACCGATGGCTGCTGGGGGGCGGACGACGATGGCGGACCGGTCGGGGGCGGCGTATGATTGAGGAGCGGCCTCCGCCCTTCGCGGAGGGCCGTGACCAAGCCGTGGAAGAGCGCGCGCTCTTCCTTCGTGAGGTTCACGACGTCGACCGATTCTCCGCGCGCCTCGGCGTTTGCAAGGTGGAAGACCTTGAGGATCCGGCGCTCGGCGAGCTCCTCGAACGCGCTCTTTGCCTCTTCCCATTCACGGCGCACAAGCAGCGTGTCCGCGCCCGTGGGGTTCCGCGTGAAGCGCACGTGAAGGTCCGCTTCGAGCTTCGCAAGGAAGGCCCGCGCGCGCGGGTAGTAATCGATCGGCAACGGGTTCGGGCGCCCGGCAGCCGCGCGCTCCTCCTTCTTCTGGAGGTTCCTCAGTGCCTCGTAGGTGATCTCGTCGTCGGCGCCCGGCACGGCCCCGAATCCTTCTCCCCTCTTAAGGTCCCCGCCTGATCTCCGGGCCGCGGCCAGGAAACCTTATTTAAGACGTTCCAGAGAGGGCCCTTCGCCGCTCACGGCGCACACCGAGGTCCACCCGATGCGATCCCACGCAAGTATCGAGGGCCGAGGGGTCGACGTCGTCCCCCCGCGGGGGCCACCGGAGCCACCCGGCCCTCATGACTACGCGACCCTCTTCCGTCTCGCCCCCACGCCGCTCCTCGTCGCGGACGCAACATCCCTCGTCGTCGTCGCCGCAAACGATGCGGCCGCCCGCTCCCTTGGGCGTTCGCGCACCGACCTCGACCTTCGACCGTTCCGCGACCTCCTTTCCCCCACGGACGGGGAGCGGCTGGCCGCGCTCGTCCGGGCGCCCGCGACGGTCGAAGGGCCGCTTGCAGCGCGGAGCGCGTGGGAGATCGTCCGCCATGACAGTTCGACGGTGCGGTACGAGGTCGCGCCGGACCGGTTCGAGGTCGGCGGCCGACCCGCAAAGATCCTTTTCCAGACGCCGCAGGCGCATGCGACGCCCGGCGAAGTCGCCTCCTTGCAGCCGGGACTCCCGGAGCTTTCGTTCCTCGCGCTCCACGACTTGAAGGAGCCCATGTACCTCGTCCGAGGGTATCTCCGCCTCCTCTCCGAACGGAAGGCTCAAGGCCTCGACGCCGAAGGGCGCGAGTTCTTGGAGTACGCGGTCCAAGGCGCCGACCGGGTCCAGGCGCTCGTTGCGAACTTCCTGGAGTTCTTGAGGATGGACGTGAAGGGCATCACGTGGGAGCCGCTCGACCTTGCCGCGCTCTGGGCGGGGACGGTGGACTCGTTTCGGCTACCGGCCATGGAGACCGGCGCCGCGATCACGCAGGATTCCCTCCCGGTGATCGCCGCGGACCGGTTCCAGCTCGGCCGTCTCCTCCAGAACCTGCTCTCAAACGCCCTCAAGTTCCATTCGGACGCCCCGGCCCGGGTCCATCTCTCCGTCGCGTCGAGCGGTGACACCTGGGAATTCGGGCTCCGCGACAACGGGATCGGGATCCCGGAGAAGGACATCGAGCGGGTCCTGCACCCGTTCCAGCGCGTCCATTCCGCGGACCGGTATCCCGGCACGGGCCTCGGGCTGTCGACGTCCCGGAAGATCGTCGAGCTCCATGGCGGCCGCCTCTGGCTTACGTCCCGGCCCGGCGAAGGCACCGTGGTCCATTTCACGCTCCCGAAGACGCGCGAGGGTGCCCGATGACAGAGACCTGGTGGATCGGGCTTGCCGCAAACTCGACGATCGCCGTCGCGTTTCTTGCCGTCGCGCTCCTTCTCCTCGTGAACGCGGTGCGGTCGAAGCACGTGAAGAACAACCCGCTCGGGGTCGCGGCCGTGATCCTCTACATCGGCTGCGGCGGGGGACACGCGGTCCTTGCATGGCAGCTCCTCGATCTCCCCCTCGGGAACGCGACCGCCGCGGGGGCCGCGATCCAGACGATGTACGACCGGAACGTCCACATGTGGGTCTTCGACATCTTCACCGCGATCGCGGGCGTCGCCTATTGGATGACCCGGCGGCGCTTCCCCGCCTTGGTGTCGGGTGCGGCCGTCTTCGAGGACCTCCGGGGCCGCCAGAGGCGCGCGCTCGAGATCCACGACAACGTCGTCCAAGAGCTCGCCCGGGCGAAGCTCGCCCTCGACCTCGGCCTTCGGGGCGAGGGGACCGAGGCCGTCGACGAGGCGCTCACGAAGGCGCGCGGGATCATCACGGACCTCCTGGGAAAGGAGGAGGTCCAGCCGGGGGCCCTTCGCCGGCGCGAGGCGGGAGGCGTGCCCCATGGCCGTTGAGCGTTGGATGGTCACGGCGGGCGGCGTCGCCGTCCTCGTGCTCATCTACGGACTCCTTGCGATCGAGATGATCCGCGCCATCATCGACGGCCGGCAGCTTGCGACGAACCCGCTCCTTACGGCGACGACCGGCGTCTTCGTCACGTGCACGCTCGGCCACGGCGCGCACCTTGCGCATGCGATCTTCGCCTCCGCCCTCTTCTGGGGCGTCTCCGGCGAGGCCGCGCGGGCCTCGGCGGCCGCCATGTTCGGGGACCCGCGGCTCGTATGGTGGACCGCGTTCACCGTCGGGACCGCGATCTACTTCTACACGTTGCGGAGCCGCCTTGCGATCGTCTACCGCGGCGCGGCCCTCTGTGAGGACATGGCGAAGCGCGAGGCCCAAGCGCTCGAGATGCACGACAACATCGTGCAGGGCCTTTCCGAGGCCAAGCTTGCGCTCGACCTCGGACGCCGGGACGAGGGCCTGGCGGCGGTCGAGCGCACGCTCGCCGCGTCGCAGAAGATCATCACGGCGCTCCTCGGCGAGGAGACGAGCGAAGTCGCGTTGGGACCCGGCGATCTCCGGCGGGAGACGTCCGCGGGGAGCCCCCGATGAGCGCGGCCCCCGCCGGGCGCCGGTACGCCACGGTGCTCGTCGACGACGTGCAATCGCTCCGGAAGCTCATCCGGTTCGCGATCGAATCCTCCGGCCGATTCGAAGTCGTGTCCGAAGCCGGCTCGGGGACCGAGGCCATCCAGAAGGTCCGCGTGGCGCAGCCCGACCTCGTCCTTCTTGACCTCTCGATGCCCAAGATGGACGGCCTCGAGGCCTTGCCGCACGTCCTTCAAGCCGCGCCCCACGCGCAGGTCGTCGTCCTCAGCGGCTTCGAGGAGGCACGGATGGGCCCCGTCGCAAAGAGGCTCGGGGCCGCGGCCTACCTCGAAAAAGGGGCCGAACCCGGGGCGATGGTCGAATCGCTCCTTGCGGTGATGGAGCGCAACCACGACGGACGCGGCGCCCGCGAGACGCCCCGAAGGACGGACCCCCCGGGCCCCGGGCGGCCCCGCTTCCCCGTTCGAGACCCGCCGCTATCGGCGAC
>JBQTJL010000041.1:0-27320 GCA_052387135.1 Methanobacteriota archaeon
ACACGCTTCCGGAGGGCCCCCGCGCCTTTCGCGCCATCGGCATGGGGCTCAAGGCGATGGCGTACTTCGGCCTTCTAATGGGCGTTGTCGGTATCCTGCCGCTCGCCGTCGTTCTGCTCTCGGGGGCTTTCCTGGATGCCTGGTTAGGAATACCCCTCGTGGTCGCGGCGGTTGTTGTGGGTAGCATCTGGATTGCGTTCGCAATTTGTCTGGTATTCGCGTCCAGCAATATGCTTCGCATTTGGGTCGCAAAGGACGCCGGAGCGATTGCAACCCTGCGACTCTATTCGGCGGGGCTCATCCTCTTTGGCCTTGGACTGGTAATCCCAGGTCTGGCAGGCGCCGGAGTCCTTCTTCTTTCGCTGCAGCCGGGCCTTCCGTCGGGCCAAGTCGCGTCCGCTCGAGGCCCTCCATGCCCGCCCCACGCCGGCTCGGCCGGCGCCCCACGCGCCAGGCGCATCACGTTCCCAAAAACGAGCACAAAGCGGTTCCCGTACGCGTGTCCCAGGTGCGCTCGATCCTATCGAGTTCCTTACCTACCGCCGCCAGGAACCCTATGTCCTGCCTGCCAGAGGCCTCGCCGTCAGGCGGACCGCGCAAAATGAGTCCGTCCGAATCTACACCACCCCCCCCACCGTCGGCACGCTCAGCCAGTCGTTGTCGAAGAACACCACGCCATCCTCCGCATCGTCGCCGGAGACGGTCCGCCGCCCGGCGCGCGTCGCAACGAGCGACGACTTCATCCACAGATCCGCCGCAGCGCGGCCAAACTCCTCGACGAACACGCCCGCGACGTGCTCTTCGTATTCGACGCCGTCGACGAGGTACGCAGCGTAACCCCACAGGAGATCGCGCTTCAGTACCGTGTGCAGGTGCCGCTCCAGGACCGTGCGCGCCTCGGGCGAAATCGGCAGGAGGACCTCGTCGAAGCGCATCGTCCTTCGCGTCCGGACGGCCCCGCGTTCCGAGAGTTCGAGCTCGGAAAGCTCGTCGCCCTCGAGCCGGAACGTGATCCACGCGAGGTCGCGGTCGGGGAAGATCGGAAGGTCGAGGTCTTCGGTGCCGAAGAGCTGCTCCGCCTGCTCGCGGACCACCGGCGTCGGGTCGGGCGCTCCTCGCGCCGCGTCGCGGAGCATCGCGACGGCCTCGGGCGGGGCCTCGCGCTCGGACATCCGCGCTCCGAGCTCCAGCGCCGCTCCCAGACCGCCGGTCGTGAGGAGACGGGGCGCGGCGCGCTCCAGTTCTCGGACGAGGGCGTCGCGGGCAGCGAACGCGTCTTCCTGCGTCGCCGTGCGGACGAACTCGGCGTAGACGCGCCGGGATTCCGCAAGTTGCTGTTCGAGGAAGCGGGGCGGGAAGCCGGCAAGAAGCTCGCGCGCCTTCGGAGCCGCGGGTTCGCCCTGGCCGTCAAGGGTGCCGCGGCAGGTCCGGTTCAGCGTCACCTGTACGCGTTCGAGAAGGTGGACGTGGAACGGGAAGCTCCGGCAGAAATGGGGCCGGTGCCGGTAGATGGTGCATTTCCTGTCGCGAAGGAACGTGCAGGCGCCCGTCGTCCCTTGGAGCGGGAAGTAGGGGCCCTTCGAGCCGAACCGGACGGCCTCCTTCGTCTCCGGGTCCCGGAGGAACGCGTTTACTTCGTATTGCGGGATCTGCGGCTCGAGCAGGCAACAGAAGCCGCAGCCCTCGATGCAATGGAACGTCTGTCCCTCTAGCTCGGAAAGATCGATCTCCACGTAGGGTCGGACGCCGATGCGGTCCCTCGTAATTAAGGTCAGCGACCTGTCCCATATTACGGTTTCATTCATGGAAGGTTACCACGGGAAGGCATCCACTCCGGGCCCCCTCGAAGCTCGCAGGCAGGCGCTCCTGCCAAGGATCGGGGCGGCGGCGGCGCCGGGGCCGGGGGCCCGGCGATTCCTTCCATGACCGCATCATACGGGGCACCGGCGACCACAACGGTTATCTTGGATTGGGCGAAGTGCCCCGCGTGCGCGCCGTGCGCCCCGCCTTGCATCTTGCATTCTTGCTCCTTGCGTCCGTAGCGGGGTGCCTCGGCACCGGCCCCGACGCGCCGCCCGACCCGGGCGACGTCACCCCGCCGCCCACGCCGGCGGAGGACCGCCGGCCGACCGCGGAGCGCCCGACCTTCGCGGTCGGCGACTGGTGGGAGTACGAGGCCCGCGCGGAAGGGTTTCCGACGCACGAGGTGAAGCACGTCGTGTACAAGGACGAGGCGGACCTCGTGTGGCTCGGGACCGACGATCGCGACTATGCGCTCCTCCATGCGGTCTTCAGCGTGAGCCCGGTGCTCGGCCGGATCTCGAAGGAGACGCTGTCGCCCTACCAAGGGGGGGAACCCGTCGAGATGTACCGCTTCCCGCTCGAGGACGAGAAGACGTGGACCGGGCCGTTCTTTGGCCGCGACATGACGTTCACCGTGGCGTACCGAGAGAAGATATCGACGCCGAAGGGCGAGCTTCCCGGCTTCACGGTGGTCGCGATCGCGCCGGACCGGTTCACGGTGACCTACGACTACGTGGAGGCGATCCGCTGGTTCACGGTGTTCAGCGTCTTCGACGAGAAGGGCTTCGAACTCTTCGACGTCCGGCTGAAGGGGCTCGGAACCGGGTACCACGGCGACGCGTATTTCCTCCGGGGCCGGGACCTCTACCAGCGGTTCGAGTTCCCCGACCGCGCAGGTTCGATCACGGACCGGTTCGCCGTGCAGGGCGATTTCCAGTCGATCGCGATCTCAGCGGAGGTCACGTCCGAAGTGACGGCGAAACTCACGATCAAGGACCCGGCGGGACGGACGCAGCTCGAACGCCAAGCGTCGCTCCGGACCGACCAGAAATTGGACGTCCGGGAGGTCACGGCGTCCGGCGGCTCGTGGAACGTCGAGTTCCTGCACGCGGGACGCAGCGGCTACCGCGTCTGGGTCGCGGGCGTACAAGAGTTCCACGAACGCATCTAGCGGCCTGTTCAGGGCGCCGTCTGCCGGTTCTCGACGAGCGTCGCGATGAACGCGAACCCGAGGAGGCCGACGCACATTCCGATCACGATGGTCTCAGCTAACACGGGGACAACACCAGCCCGCCCGCGAAGGTGCAGGCGAACCACTTTCTGGCGATGTTCTCTGTGGGGTTCGCTATTTGACGTTTTTGGAGCGGCGTGTGAATTGACCGAGCGCGGCTTCTTGGCGAGGGACCGGTTTCCAGGCGGCTGGCAGAGTGGGGTTCGGCAGCCAACGTACCCCGCTGCTCGGTGATAGGTGATGGGTGATGCGCCGCGCGCCCGCTGCATTACTCATCATACATCGCCCTGCTCGTGATAGGTAATGGGTTATGCGCCACGAACCCGCCCATTACTCATCACTCACCATCCCCTGATCCTCGCGCACCGGATTCCACTGCGGACGTACGGGCGTGACAAGCCGGGAATCCGCGGGTCCAAGCAAGAACGCCGTACGGCCTGATATGGCAAAATCCAAAGTCGGCGAGGGCGTGAAGGATTCCCCGTCCGGTTGCGAGAGCCCGCCGCCCTCCCACCAAGTCAAAAAGGGAGAACGCGATGGGTCCACTCGGATTTGAACCGAGGTCTCAGGCTCCCAAAGCCCGTAGGATACCAAGCTACCCCATGGACCCGCGCGGATTGCCACGATCATGCGGCCGCCGCGGCGGCGGTCCGCGTCAACACCGTTCGGGGGATTAGGGCTTCCGGCCCGGTCCGCGCGAGTCCCGCGCGGGGGACCGGGACCTCGGCCCCGCCGGTGCGATGGGCATCTTGGGCCCACGTGGGACGGCTCCATCCTAAATGAGCCGGGGCCCCCAGATTCCCCTTGCCCGCGTTGCGGACCTCCCCTCTCCTTTGCCTCCGTTCCGCGGGCTTTTTCCTCCCCTACTCCGAAGAAGTTTTAAGTACGGATTGGCGCCTTGCAGGTCGCCCCTGGCGCCTAGCACGGGGTTTTGCCCTGGTGGTGTAGCGGTCTATCATACAAGCCTGTCGAGCTTGTGACCCGGATTCGAATTCCGGCCAGGGCGTCCGGCTCGCTTGCCCACGAGGCGATCTCCATCGCCCGGCGCGGATGAAATATGGGCCGATGACGTGCGGTAAAAATCCTTCGGCACGCGTCCAAATCAGCTGATTTATCCTGTTTCCGGAAGAAGATATAAATAAGTCACAGCAAATTATAAATATAAGACCCTGGTTAATACATTGCCTGCCCCCGAGGGGGGCAAGGGTCGATGTCGTGAGGGCTCTCGGTTCTGTCGTCCGCATAACGTCCCAGGGGCTCCTTATCGCGCGAAGCGACAAGGCGCTGCCGAACCTCGGGACCGTGGTGCTCGACTCCCGGAACCGGCCGGCCGGACGCGTCATCGACGTGATCGGGCCCGCGGCGAAGCCGTACCTCGTCGTCGAGCCCGCCCGCGAAGTGAAACTCCAGGGGCTCCTTGGAAAGGAGCTCTACTTAAGGTGAATCCATGCCCGGCGACGAAGTGGAGAACCAGCTAGAAGACAAGGTCGAGGAGGAAGCCGAGCAGTGCCCCGAATGCAGCTCGAAGAACCTCCAGCGCGATTACGAGCGCGGTGAGCTCGTCTGTCAATCCTGCGGTCTCGTCTTGACCGACCACTTCATCGACCAGGGCCCCGAATGGCGCGCCTTCGACCACGAGCAGCGCGAAAAGCGCGCGCGGGTCGGCGCGCCGATGACGTACACCATCCACGACAAGGGGCTTTCCACCGAGATCGGGTGGAGGAACAAGGACTCGTACGGGAAGAACATCCCGACGAAGTCCCGCGCGCAGCTCTACCGGTTGCGCAAGTGGCAGCGCCGCATCCGTGTCTCGAACGCGACGGAGCGGAACCTCGCCTTCGCGCTCTCCGAGCTCGACCGCATGGCCTCCCGCATGGGTCTCCCCCGGAACGTCCGCGAGACGGCTGCGATGGTCTACCGTCGCGCGGTCCAGAAGAACCTCATCCGTGGACGCTCGATCGAAGGCGTCGCGGCCGCATCCCTGTACGCAGCGTGCCGCCAGTGCAACGTCCCGCGGACGCTGGACGAGATCGCGGACGCGTCCCGTGTGAGCCGCAAGGAGATCGGCCGCACGTACCGGTTCATCGCGCGCGAACTGAAGCTGAAGCTGATGCCGACCTCGCCGATCGACTACATTCCGCGCTTCTGCTCGGAACTGAAGCTCTCCGGTGAGATCCAGGCGAAGGCCGTCGAGATCCTGAAGCAGGCCGCCGACAAGGAATTGACGAGCGGACGCGGGCCGACCGGCGTCGCTGCCGCGGCGCTCTATATCTCGAGCATCCTATGCGGCGAGCGCCGGACGCAGCGCGAAGTGGCCGATGTTGCGGGCGTGACCGAGGTCACGATCCGGAACCGGTACAAGGAACTGGCGGAGAAGCTGGATATTGATATCATATTGTGAATGCGGATGCCCACGGGGGGACTCTTCAAGCACGCCCCGTACTCATAGAAGGTGCGTTCATGCGAGCCTTCTCAAGAAACTGGATCCGTTGCTTCCGACGCGTGGAACCTGAGGGGCGCCCCCCGCGGACCGACGTCGTCTTCTCGCCCTCGGCCTTCGGGTTGCCCTGCCCGTGCCAGCCCTTCGGTGAGGCACCTTCAAGCCCGCTCTTGCCCTACAAGAACGGCGCGTTCCACCTATGCCCCTTCACCCCGCCCAGCGCGCCCTCCGCGCCCAGGCTACGCTTGCGCGCGCCAAAGTGATGGCGGGCTACTTCAAGACCGGCCGGGGCGAGTACGCCGAAGGCGACCGGTTCCTCGGCGTGAGCGTGCCGGACACGCGCCGCGTCGCACGCGACTTCCGGAGCCTCGACCTGCCGGACGTTCGCCGGCTCCTCTTGTCCAAGGTCCACGAAGACCGGCTTCTTGGCCTGTTCATCCTCGTTGAGCAGGCCCGGCGCGCCGACGCCGACGGGATCGCCCGAATCGCCGCCTTTTACCTCGCTCACCTCGACCGCGTGAACAACTGGGACCTCGTCGACTCGTCGGCACCGCAGATCCTCGGGCCGTACCTCCAAGCGCGAGGTTCGGCGAGGCTCCTCGACCGCCTCGCCCGTTCGCGGAACCTCTGGCGCCGCCGCGTCGCCATGATCGCGACGCGACACTTCATCCGGAACGGCGACGTGCGCCCAGCGCTCCGGATCGCGACGGCGCTCGTGGACGACGAGCACGACCTCATCCACAAGGCGGTGGGCTGGATGCTCCGCGAGGTCGGCGACCGGGACCCGGCGGCGCTCCGCGGGTTCCTCGCGCGCCACGCCGCAAGGATGCCACGGACGATGGTCCGGTACGCGATCGAGAAGATGACGAGCGCGGAGCGGCGCCGGACCATGGACATGCGTTGAGCGAATGGGGGAATCGGTCCGAAGTCCGCTTGGGTCGCTTCGCTGTGCGCCGGTGGTACGGCGATAGCAGATAGAGCCATATACTATAGGAATACATGTAGTATCGATGGCCCTTCGCGTCCTCCACAACACGACCTTGGAGACGGCCGCCAAGATCCAGGCCGTCCTGGAGGCGGCCGATGCGCCGCTTTCGCGATACGAGATCTTCCACCGCCTAGGCGGTTCTGTGAATTACCGGATCATCGACTCGGTGCTCGACCACTTCGAGCAACTGGGCGTCGTTCGTGACGAGGGAAAAGGCGGGCACGTGTCGTGGATCGGCGCGCGGATCCAGGTACGAAACGCCGCGGACAAGCCCACGCCTGCCAAGGCGAACCATCCCGGGAAGGCTCAATCGCAGAAACCCCAGTCCGGACCGGTGGACGAGTGGTTCTGCGACATGCCGCCTTCGGAGGTCCCCCGCGACAACCTCGACCGGGTCCTCAAGGTCCCCACCGCGACGTCCTATCGCATGTGGCACCACCGGACGCCGGAGGAACGGATGCGGGCCTCGTTCGCGCTCACCGCGATGGCGGCGAGGCTCAGGGAGGGCCGCCGACGTGACGCTCGCGCCTGAAGCTTTGGAGCGGGAGCTCTTCCGGATCCTCGATCTGCTCGCCGACGAGGACATCGAACATTTTCTCACCGGCGCGCAGGTACGAAACCTGTTCGCGGAGCCGCGTACGAGCGGCGACTTCGATATCGTGGTCCTGCTTCGCGGGCGACCGAAGAGATCCGTTCGCGAGCTTTTCGAAGCGAACGGCTATTCCGTCGAAGGCCCTTTGAAGGGCGACCTTGGGGAGCGCTTCGTCCTGGGGCTTCCGGATTTCGAAGCCGACATCTGGCTCGCGCCGGACACCGAGTTCCATCGGAGCGAGTTCGGGAACGCGGTGCGCGTCCCCTACGGCGGCCGGGAGCTGCCCGTCATGGCGCCGGGCGATTACGTCTTGCGCAAGCTCGTGAACTACTACCGGGTCCGGGGCAAGTCGAACGACCTGGAGGATGCGTTCCAGGTGCTCCTTCACGCATGGGAACGCATCGACGTCGAAGGGCTGCCGAAGAGGGCCGAGGTCTATCGCATCCGGAAACAGGCCGAGGCGCTGATCGAGAAGACGCGGCGCGAGCGCGTTCGGTTGGAAGGCTGAGTCGAGTCGCCTATGCCCTTGCCCTTGCCCTTGCCTTTGCCCCTCGGTCACAACCCTTATCGCCCCCCGCCCCCGTGCGCGATGCGATGCCCGGCTCCTCGTCCGTCGAGGTCCGCCTCCCGCGCTCGTTGCAGCTCTTCTGGCAGGCGCCCGGCCGGATGGAGACGCGGGGGGGCACGCTCGCGGAGGCGCTCGCGTCGCTCGACGAGAGGCAGCCCGGGCTCACCGCGCGGGTCTTGGACGACCAGGGCCGCATCCGCGAGCACGTCGGCGTCTTCGTGAATCGGCGGGACGTGCGGGACCGCGCGCCGAAGGATGTGGCGCTGAACCCCGGCGACGTGGTGGACATCATCGGCGCGGTTTCGGGAGGTTGAAGCATGGCAACAGCAAAGACCGTCGTTCTTGCAGGGACGAGGAAAGGCCTTTTCGTCTACGGCTCCCGGGACCGCCGGCGCTGGAGCGGGTCGGCGCCGTCGTTTGCGGGCGTGCCCGTGCACCACGCCGTGCTCGACCCGCGCGACGGGAAGACGATATGGGCGGCGGTGAACAGCATGCACTGGGGACCGACCGTCGTCCGTTCGACCGACCTCGGAAAGCGGTGGCATCGCCCGAAGCAGGGTCCGACGTTCCCGAAGGCCTCGGGCCTCAGCGTCGCGAAGGTCTGGCACGTGGCGCCCGGGACGAGGAAGGGCGAGGTGTGGGCCGGCGTCGAACCCGGCGGGCTCTTCCGGAGCGGCGACAACGGCGCGACGTGGGAATCCGTCGAGGGCCTGAACGCGCGGCCCGACCGGACGAAGTGGATGCCCGGCGGGGGCGGGCTCTGCCTCCACACGATCCTTCCGTACCCGGACGACCCCGACCGGATGGTCGTCGCGATCTCGGCCGCGGGCGTCTTCGGGACGAACAACGGCGGCAAGTCGTGGCGGCTCATGAACGGCGGCGTCCGCGGCGATTTCATGCCCGAGGGGAAGGCCTCGAAGGAGGACGCGCTCGGCATCTGCCCGCACAAGCTCGTCCGCGACCCGACCGACCCCGCGGTGCTCTTCATGCAGCACCATGGCGGCATCTACCGGCGACGCCGCGGCGACGACGAGTGGACCGAGATCACCCGGAACCTGCCGAGCCGGTTCGGATTCCCGCTTGCGGCGCACCCGCGCGACCCGGGTACGCTCTACGCAGTGCCGCTCGAGGGCGATTTCAACCGGGTCGTCCCGAAGGGCGCGTTCGCGGTCTGGCGGACGCGGGATTCCGGCAAGCGTTGGCGGCGCCTTGCGAAGGGCCTGCCCCAGGAGGACGCCTGGCTGAACGTCCTTCGCGAAGGCGTCGCGACCGACGACCACGATCCCGCGGGCGTCTACGTCGGCACGACGACCGGCGAACTCTACGCGAGCCGCGACGAGGGCGAGCGCTGGGCGACCGTCGCCGAGCACCTCCCGCAGGTCATGTCGGTCTCGGCAGGCGTCCTTTCCGGAAGTGCCGTATGAAGGTCTCGTCGCAAGTCGAGATCCGTGCCCCGAAGCAGGCGGTCTGGGACCGGATCACGGACATCGAGAACGCGGCGAGCACGCTACCGGCGATCCAGAAGATCGAGATCCTGGAGCGCCCCAAGACCGGGCTCGTCGGCCTCAAGTGGCGCGAGACCCGGACGATGTTCGGGAAGACCGCGACCGAGGTCATGTGGATCACGGAGGCAAAGCCGCCATCGCATTACGAGACGCGCGCCGAAAGCCACGCCTCGATCTATCGCAGCCGGTTCTCGCTTGCCGAAACGGGCGGCGGGGTCACCGTCCTTACGATGGAGTTCGGCGCCGAGCCCCAGACTTTCGGCTCGAAGCTCATGTGGGCGCTCACGGGATTCCTGTTCAAGGGCGCGACGCGGAAGGCGATCCGGAAGGACCTCGAGGACGTGAAGGCGGCGGTCGAACGATGAACCTACTCGACCGGGGGCGGCGGGTTGCACGCAAGGTAGGGCCCACCGCAGGGGTCGAGTCGGCAGAGCCAAGCGAGTTCTTCACCGCACGCGACGCAGTCCCCCGGATTGTAGCAGGGGATGTCCGCGCAGACCGGGACCCATGAGAACGCGTAGACGCACACGTCCTTCCCGGGCCAGCAGGACGGGTCCGTGACGCCGGCGACGCACACGTCGACGAGCGGCCCGCACGGGCGGATGCATTGGGGCGGCGGCTGCGCGGCGGCGGCGCCCGGGGCAACGAGCGCGGCGACGGGAACGATCAAGGCGAGGCTTGCGGCGATCAGAGAAAGTCGCATGGCGGTCACCTAGAAGCACGCCATCGTCGTGCACGGGTCGTACACGCAGGCGTCCCACTTCCCCCAGAAGGGGTTCTGGGTGGGGGCGGCGTCGACGCACACGAGATGGTGGTACGGACAGCCCGGGTCCCCTTCCCAGCAGACGAACGATCGCGCGGAGGCGGCCGGCGAGAAGGCGGCGACGAGTCCGACGACGGCCATCATGGTCACGACGATGCGTAGAGTGCCCATGGTTCGCCCCGGCGCTGGATCGCCGCCCGGGTACTTTAGGACGCCCGTGGCCGCCGAATCCGCGGGGCCCTGCGCCTTCCGTCCGTCATGCGCTCTTCTTTGCGCGGCGGAGCTTCGCCACCTCGATCTTCTTCATCGAGAGGAGCGCGGTCCAGACGCGGGCGGACTGCCCGGCGGTCCCGGAAAGGAGCGTGGGGAGATCCTCCGGAACGACCTGCCACGAGAGGCCGTACTTGTCGACGAGCCATCCGCACTGTTGCGCCTTCGGCTCGCCACCCTTCGATAGCCGGTTCCAGAAGTGGTCGATCTCCCGCTGGTCCTTGCAGTTCACGACGAAGGACACCGACGGATTGAACCGGAACACGGGGCCGCCGTTCAACGCGACGAATTCTTGCCCTTCGAGACGGAACGTCACCGTCATCGCGGTGCCCGCCTTTTGACCGGCGGCCTTCGCGGGCGTGTCTTCGTAGCGGCTCACATCGAGGATGCGGGACCGTTTGAACACGGAGACGTAGAACCGGGCGGCGTGCTCCGCCTGGTTGTCGAACCAGAGGAACGGCGTGATCTTCTGGGCCCCGGTCGAACGGATCTTAGCGCGGTCTGCCATCGTCTCGCCCACCGGGGACCGTGAGGCACCCGCAAGATAAAAAGGGTTGGAGGACGCCGCCATAGGATATATGCCCCGGAGGGTTGGTGCCGTCGCCATGTCGCGCGCCGCCGTCGTCCTCGTCCTGCTCCTGCCGCTCGCCCTTTCTGGATGCCTGTCAGGCTCCAGCGAGAACGAACCCGTCGCGACGACGGAGACCGCCGCACCGGAAGCGCCCGCCGCCTCGCCCACCAAGGCACCCGGCCCGGAGGCGAACGGGACCGCGGCCGCGGCCGCGCCGTCGCCGGCCGTCGAAGTGAAGCCGGCGATCCTCGAATGGACCGGCCACGTGATCACGTCGGAGCTCGAGTTCTTGATGCACATCCGACCGACCGAGGACGTCCTGTGGCCGCTCCAGCAGGAGGGCATCCTCGTCGACATCCCGGACGGCGTCTCGGCGCTCGAGGTCGCGCTCGAATGGACCGGTCCCGGCGAGTTCATGATCATGCTCCACTCGCACAAGGCGGAAGGCTCGAACGACTACGTGGAACACATCACCGAGCTCGACGCCGCGAACCCGAAGTGCATCCGGGTCCCGGCGATCGACGTCGTCCCCGGCAAGTGGCAGGTGATGGTGCATTCCCAAGGCGCCGACCAGACGGACTTCACGCTCCGCGTGCTCACGGTCGGCGGCGCCGCGACGGTCGTCGAGGACGACCGCCACGGGCACTGGTTGCAGGACGGCGGCTTCGAGGTCGACGAGCACCCGATCGAAGCGTGCTCGCTCTGGGCGCCGCCGCCCACGGCCGCGTAGGGGATTCGAACAAAGGAAAAAGAGAGGCCCCGTCGCCGGGGCCGGTTGGTCGGATCTAGTACCGTGCGGGCTTGTGCTTCTGGAAGCAGTCCCGGCAGTACACCGGCCGGCCTTCCGTCGGGCGGAAGGGCACTTGCGTCTTTTGGCCACAGTCTGCGCACGTTGCGTCGTGCATCTCGCGGGGCCCGCTGCTGAAGCCGCGGCCGCCACCGCCACGATATTCGCCCATGTTTGTTCCTTCTTGGCGCGCGCGTCCGCGGTCGCCGAAGGGGGGGAGGGCGACCTTGCATTTGTACTTATGGGCGGCGCTGGCGTCCTCGTGGCGCCTCCGGCCGGTCCCTCGCGGCATAGCGGGCAAGGCCGCCGGGCCACCTCTGGATCGTTGACGGTCGGCAGGGAATGCTCCGCTTCGAACCGGAGCCCGTCCGGGAGCGAAAGCCCGAACATCGAAAGTACGCCGGCGCGGTCGGCCCGGATTCCTGCCGGGTCCGGCTGTTCCGCGACCACGGTCGCGGTTCCGTGCGCGCGCGAAGCCTTATGGTTTCGCCGTCGGATGTTCGGGACATGGTGCGCTGGGGGAGGTACGCTGCGTCCATGCCGGCATTCGCCCTCGTCTCGATCGCTTTCGCCGACGTGTCCGCGGAGGGTTCCGTCGGCCGGTTCGTGGTTCCGAGCGGCACCCGGAACACGCTGCAGTTCGACACGGAAGGGGAGCCGCCGCTCGAAACCCTGCGCTTCGTCTTCGGCGGGCGCCAAGGCCTACAGGTCCTCGAGATATTCGGCCAGGCCCGGGACGTTCACATCCTTTTCACACCGAGCGCCTCGCCGTCCGAAGCCACGCGGCATTTTGCCGCCGCGCCGGTCGGTTCGACCGCGTCCCGGTCCTTCTTGGTCTTCGTCGAAAATACGGCGATCGAACCCCAAGAACTGACAATCGGGGCCCACTGGCGCTGACGTCAGCCTCGGGGCGCTTCGGGCCGGTCCTTCGTCGCGTAGCGGGCGAGCGCCGCCGCGACCTCGGGGCCCATCGCGGTCGGCAACGAATGCTCGGCCTCGAACCGCAGGCCTTCCGTGATCGAAAGGCCGAAGGTGGCGAGGACACCCGCGCGGTCCGCCCGGATCCCTGCCGGGTTCGGGTATTCCGCGATCGCGACGGCGAGTTCGAGCGCCCGCGCCAGGGCCTGGCCTTGGGGCACGATCTCCTGCACGAAGCCCATCTCGTAAGCGCGCCTTGCGTCGATGCGGACGCCCGTCTCGAGAAGGTAGAGCGCGTTCCCTTGGCCGACGATGCGGGCGAGGCGCTGCGTGCCGCCGTCCGTGTACGGCACGCCCCAGCGCCGCGAGAGGCAGCCGAACTCCGCGGTCTCGGCCGCGATGCGGAAGTCGCACCACGCAGCAAGTTCGAGGCCGCCCGCGAAGCAGTAGCCGTTCACGGCGGCGATCGTGGGTTTTCCCGGGTCGAGGCGCGAAAAGCCCATCGGGCCCGCCCGGTCCACCCATGCATGAGAAAGAAGCGTGGGAGCGGCCTTGAGGTCGGCGCCCGAGCAGAACGCCTTCGCGCCGGTGCCCGTCACGATGAGGACGCGGGCCGCGGCGTCGTCCGCGAAGGCGGTGATGGCCTCGGCAAGGCGGACCGCGGTCGCGCCGTCGACGCAGTTGTGGACGTGGGGACGGTCGAGCGTGAGGGTGACGACGGCGCCGTCGCGGGCGACGCGGACGCTCATGGGCGTCGAAGGACTTCCCGGGTTAAGGAGACCTCCGCAACGTTGAAGCCCTGCCTGCACTTCGGCGTCTTCGGATGTCCCTCCGGGCACGACTTGCGGCGGCGCGCCCCTCGGCGCGCGTGTACGCGGACGCCATCGCAGCGCTGCCGTCGGACCTCGCGGGCCTCACGGCGACCGTCTCGGGGCTTTGGATCTATCCGGTGAAGGGCTTCGGAGGCCTCGAAGCGGAGCGGCTCCGCGTCGACCGGCGTGGTCTCGTCGAGCCGTCGACCGGTCTTGCCGACCGCGGCGTGCTCCTTGCGGTCCCCGCCCCCGGCGCGACGGCCGACGGCGAACCCTACGATGCGGTCGCGATCACGAACCGCGAGGAGGGCGCGCTGTCGCTTGCCACAGCCCGCCTCGCCGGGCGCGACCTCGTCTTCGATGCGCCGGACCTGCCGCCGCTGGTGCTCCGCCCCGAGGCGCTCGCGCCCCGCGACGGGCCGCGGGTGCGCGTGCGGCTCTTTGCGGCCGGAGCGCTGGTCGAGGGCGTACGGCTCGAAGGGCCTCTCGCGGAATGGACGCAGGCGCTCCTTTCGCGCCACGCCACATCGCCCCGCGGCGCGCCCAAGGACCTGATCGCGGTCGCCCCCTCGCCTACGTTCCACCGCCCCGTCGCCGAAAAGCACCGCGCCGGCGAGATCGCGGACACGGTCTTCGGCGACGGCGCGCACCTCCTCGTCGCTTCGGACTCGACGCTTCGCTGGATGAACGACGACCTCGTCCGGGGCGGCGAGCGGCGGATCCCGATGGGCGCGTTCCGGCCGAACGTGGTCCTTTCGGGCCTTCCGCCGAACGCCGAAGACGTCGTCCGCGAGATCGAGCTCGAGGGCCCCGACGGTCCTGTCCCCGTCCTTTTTGCGACCCCATGCACTCGTTGCGACGCGACGCGCGTCGACCCGGCCTCGGGCCGGAAGCCCGACCGGCAGCCGCTCGCCTGGCTTTCGAAGAACCGGCCGCCGCGCGAGGGGCAGCCGGCCTCGGCCACCTTCGCGGTGAATTCGGTCGTCCGTTCGGACGGCCACGGCCGGACGCTGCGGGCGGGCGCCCGGGCGCGCGTCGTCGCGGAACGGTCCTGACGCGTCGAGAAGTCTTCTTATCCCTCCTCGCGGATGCGTAGTCGGCATGGCGAGCTTCCGAGCCCGCGACCACCGGCGCGCCGAGATGTTCGACGTGAAGTGCTCGAAGTGCAGCGACATGACCCGCGTCCCGTGGGACCCCAAGAAGGAGCCGGGACGCATCGTGATGTGCCGGAACTGTCGGGCCATTTATACGTAGGGCCGACGGGCCGCCGGTCCATGGATCGGGAGCGGCGCCAACGTTTTTCCTCCGCGACGCGGTCCCTGATCGGGGATTCCGATGGCTCGACTTGCGTGGATCGCGCTGCTCATCGCGCCATTCGCCGGGTGCCTGGGATCGGAACCGGAGGAAGGGCTCCAGGCCTCGACGCTTCCGGGGGCATCGGGCCTCGTCGCCCCCACCGTCCTCGTGCGGACCGGCCACGTCCTCGTCGGCGTCGCGCACGACATCCCGGCGCATCTTGCGGAGACGGGGGGGCTGCTCCGGCCGTTCGTCGACACGACGTTCTACGTGGAGATCGCGGACGTGCCGACGGCGTTCCAGGTCGAGGCCGAGTGGGACACCGCGTTCGGGATGTTCCAGTTGATGGTCGTCGAGCCCATGGACGGCGACCACCCCGAGGTCTACGAGTTCGAGCTCGCCGGCACCGGAGCGCCGGCCTACGCGCGAGAGAGCCCTGTCTGCATCGGGGTCCCGCCGGAGGAACTGCGACCCGGACGCTGGGCGGTCATGCTCCACTCGGGGGCCACGGTCGATGCGGAGATCACGTTCACGGTCACCGGTGTCGGCGGCAGCGTCGCGCTCGTCGAGGAACCGGTGCGCCTCACGGCCGCCGAGTTCCTGCAGGCGGTCCAGACTCGCGAAGTGAAGGAACCGGCCGACTGCGGATGAACCGACAAGGTTCTTCGGAACGGTGCGCCTTCGGGGCCGCGTGACGAGGCCGTTGTGGCTCTCGCAGCCGAGCCCACGCACCGCGCGCGCCACCGTGACCGGCGTGCGGGGCCCCTCGTTCACGCTCGACCGCTCGATCTTCTCGCCGGGCCTATCCGAATACGGGCACCCCCAGCCCGCCGACCGCGGCGAGGTCTGGTTGGGCGGCGACAAGCGCATCCTGCGCAGGGTCGCGTGGAGCCGGGGCGAGCTCCTCCTCACGCTGGACGGCGCAGTCCCGGCCGCCGGTTCCGAGGCCCGGTGCCTCCTCGACGCGGAGCGCCGGACCGCGACCGAGGAGACGCATACGGCGATGCACCTTGTCCTTTCCGCCCTCGCGCGTGGGTCCGGGCCCGTGCTCTCCGGCTCCGCGCACGTGCAGGGCGGCGGCCATTTCGCGTTCGACGCTACCCGCGCCTCGTTCCGGCCCGAGCACGTCGCCGAAGGGCTCCGCGCGGCAAACCGGGCCGCGGCCCGCGGCCTTCCCGTCGGCGTCGAGTACGTGGCACGGGATATGGCGCGCGACCTCGACGGGGAGCGCCGCGAGTCGGGGATCGTCGTGCCGGGGCCCGCGGACACGGTCCGCGTGGTCCGGATCGGCGATGCGAGCGCGATGGCCTGCGACGGGACCTTCCGCCCGTCGACCGCGGGGCTTCCCCGGATCGTCCTTGCGGCGGCGCGCCCGAAAGGGACGGTCGTCACGCTTCAGTTCCGGCTGGAGCCGTGAGCGCCCTAGCGTCCCATCGAGTCGAACGCGCCGGGCCGCGCGACCTGGAACAGTGCGACCTCGTTCCCGCTCGCGTCGGCATAGACTGCGCAGGGCCCGTCCGGAATCTCGAACGGCTCCTGCTTCGGCGCCCATCCGCGCGCCTGTAGGTCCCGCATCGCCCCCTCGAGGTCGCCGACCTCGAACACGGGGAGGCAGCTCGGGGCGGGACGGTGGTCCGCGAGGATCAGCTTGGGATCGCCCCCGAGGTCGACCGCGGCGACCCGCGCGCCGAACGCCCGAAGGTCCCACGCGACGCGCGCGCCCGGGGCCAAGGACCAGCGCGCGAGGTCTCCGTCGACGTCGGCCGAGCCTACGTAGAGATAGCGGAGGCGCCACGACCCCGCGGGCATCGGGGACGGAGCTTGTTCCCGTGTCTTCCCGTTTCCGGTGGTCCGAAACCTACGTAAGCGCGGACCGGCCTCTTGGGACCGGGGGCAATGGATGGACCCGAAGAGGACCCTCGCGCTCGGACTCGCCGTTCTGGTCGCCGCATCGTCGCTTGCGCAGAGCCACGCGGAGCGGCCGACCGAGGCCCCGGCGCGGCCGGGCGCCGTCCCGGACCCGGGGCGGACCCCGACGGCGATCCTTGACGTGTGCCTCGTCGGGGGATGCGCCTACGACGAGATCCAGGAGGCCGTGAAGGCGGCCCCGAACGGGTCCCTGATCCGGATCTGGCCGGGGCTCTATCTTGAGAACACGAGCCGGAACGCCACCTCGTACGGGCCCGACACGTCCGGCCATTACAGCTACGAGCACCACGTAGACTTCCCGAACTCGCAGAACCTCGTCGCGGTCGTCGGCAAGACGAACATCACGCTCCGTGGCATGGGCGACGACCCCGAAGACGTCGCGATCGACGTGGGCTTCGAGAAGCACATCGGGATCCGGGGCGACCGCGCGGACGGGCTTGTGATCCAGAACCTCGCGGTCTACCACGCGTTCGACCACAACGTGTACGTCCTCGATCAGGACGGGTTCTGGATCGACAACGTGACCTCGGGCTGGGGCTACGAGTACGACTTCCTCATGTTCGCGGTCGACCACGGCGTCCTCAAAGACTGCGTCGCGTTCGGCGCGGGCGACGCCGGAATCTACCCCGGCGGGACGGCGGACACGCCGGGCCGGCACGCGGTCGAGGTGACGGGCTGCCGCTCCTACAACAACGTGCTCGGCTACTCGGGCACACAAGGGAACTACATCTACGTCCACGGGAACGACTTCTACGAGAACGGCATCGGGATCGTCTCCGACTCCGAGACGGACCACCCGAACTACCCGCAGAAAGGATCCCGGTTCGAGTCGAACAAGATCTTCGACAACAACTTCAACTACCTCGACCCGGGCGCGAACGTGACGCCGACCGTGTTCGTCGGCGAGATCCTGCTCCCCGCGGGGATCGGCCTCTTCCTTGCGAGCAACAACGAAAACGTGGTCGAGGACAACGACGTCTGGGGGAACGACGCGTTCGGCGTCTGGCTTGCGAGCGGACAAGGCATCGTCCTAGGGCCCACGAGCGACCCGCCGGCCCCTCCGTTCGTGTCCTCGGGGAACCGGTTCCTCGGGAACCGGATGTACGGGCCCGGCGACGACAACGCGATCGACTTCGGCTGGGACGGCCTCGGGGCCGGCAACTGCTGGCAGGGCAACCTCGGCACCGCGGCCGGTGCGCCCGTGACGAGCGACCACCCGGCGCTCCCCGATTGCGTCCTCGGCCCCGCCGTATCGGCACCAAACCCGCTGAACGTCTTCGCGCAGGCGAGCCTCGTGTACGTCGATGACCCGGACGGCGAGCATCACCCGATCTGCTACTACCACGGTCTCACGCCGTGCTCCGGTGGCGCGACGGACACGGCGGCCGGGCTCCACACGGGACGGAACCACCCGGATGGCTACGTGCCGATCCCGTGGCGGCCGGCGTGCGGACCCGGGACGTGCTAGCGGGGACCTAGCGGCGACGGCGCGCGAGCAGGGCCGCCACAAGGCCCGAAACGAGGAGGCCGACCAGTGCGGGCCCGGGCGTCTCGTCGCCGGGCGCACCCTCGCCGCGGGGCGTCTCGTCCGTCTCGTTGTCGTCGTCGCCGCCCGCTGCGAGGATGACGGGCGGGGCGTCGCCGACCCCGATGTGGGTCGAGGCCGCAAGCTCGTCCCCTCGGTGGGCCGTCACGAAGACGTTCCGGTCGTCCGCCTCGGCGGGGGCCGTCCAGTCGAAGCTCGCGCGGGCGGCCTCATCGAGGGAGAGGGCGTCGCGGATGACCCCGCTTGCCGCTTCGGATTCGTTCTCGACGAACGAGTACTCGACGCGGAGCGTCGCGCCGGCCCACTCCTCACGGACGCTTTCGTTCTCGGGCTCGATCCGGAACAAGACGCGTTCGCCTGCTTCGGGGTCCGAGGGCGAGGCGTGGAGCCGGAGCGGCGTCTCGACGACGACGGCCGAGGCGATCGAGGCAAGGAGCACGAGGCTCGAGATCGCGACCAAGCGGGAAGGTGCGCGCATCGGCCGAGACCTCACGGCGCGCCGCATAAATCCGGCGCCGGTGCAGTGCGGAGCGCCGGGACGGAGCGGCCGCCGGAGCCTCCGACGCAAGGCGCCGGAACCGCGGACGGGTCCTCCCGGCCTCGCGGAACCCGCGGGTCGCTTCGATCGGGGCGGGAGGCGCTCGCGGGCGCGGTGGTCGAATGACGACGACGATCAACAAACCGAACGCGCTGCCGGAGAACGTCCGCCGCGAGATCACGGAGGCCTTCGGGTTCGTGCCCGGGTTCGTGAACGTGCTTCCCCCGAAGGAGGCCGAGCTCTGGTGGAGCGCGATCCGGGACTTCCAGCTCTCGGAGGAGACGAACCTCGACGGAAAGACGAAGGAGCTGATCGGGCTCGGCGTCGCAAGCCAGATCCCGTGCCACTTCTGCGTCCTCTTCCACACCGAGGCCGCGCGCTTGAACGGCGCCTCCGAGCACGAGATCCAAGAGGCGATCTTCATGGCGGGCCTCACGCGGCTCGGGAGCACGATCCTGAACGGCGTGCAGTACGACTCGGCGGCGTTCGACAAGGAGCTTCGCGAGATCGTCTCCTACGTGAAGCGCCAGATGCAGTCGGGCAAGGGTCACTGACCCCCGAGGAGGCGGCGGAGCGGCTCCGGGAGCCGGACGAGCTCGACCGCGAAGAGGAGCCGGCGGTGCGCGGCCGTGAGCGACGCGCCGGGGGGGAGCGGGAACGAGGCGAGCGCGCCGTCGATCGCGACCGCAAGCGGCGGCCCGCCCGGGACGCCGGCCCCGGAGCGTTCGGCCTCCGAGAGCCGGCCCGCCTCCCGCATGACGGCGCCCCGGAACCGGCGCGTCCATCCGGTCCCGTCCGGCCCGCGTTCGAGGAGGCCCCACGCGACGAGGTCCTCCTCCGCCCCCGAGAGCTCCGCGTCGTCCATCGGCCCGGGATCACCGGACGACCTTGAACGCGTGTGTCCAACTCGTAAGGCCCATCGACACCGCGGCCCGGACCCAGAGCGGCACCATGGCCTCGAGCCATCGGGCACCGTCCAAGCCGCCCACGTCGAGGACGCCGGGCCAGCCGAGGTCGCGGCGCAGGGCCTCGGTCCGCTTCTTTGCGTCCGCGTCGTTTCCGCAGATCAACATCGGAGGCGTGCCTTCGGCGAACTTCGGATCGACCATCTGCACGTGCGGCACGGTGTTGAAGCACTCGAGCGCGTTCGTGGCGTCGAGCACGAGCTTGCCTTCGAGGCTCGAAGGTCCGGCGAGTCCGACCGCTTCCTCGGCCGCCGCGCCGAGGGTCGCCACGATCACGCTGTCACCGAAGGTGGCGACATCCGCGAACGAGCCGGCGGTGACGCCCTTCGTCTTTGATGCAAATTCCGAGAGCTTCTGGGGCGTCCGCGAGCCGATCTTCACCGCGTAGCCGTGTCGCGAAAGACCCGCCGCGAGCGTGCGTCCGACGTCGCCCGACCCCAGGATGCCGACCTTGCCCTTGGCCTTCATGGGACGCGGGAGCCGCATGCGTGCCCTAAGTCTTTCCCGTGCCCTCTCGTTTTCCGCGGACGTAACCATGATGAGTACCAACGCCCCATACGGATACGTGGGAGGCGCGCGACCCAGCCTAGCGGTCATGGCCGCTCTATTCGTAGGTGCGGCGAGCTTCGGCCCCGGCTTCGTCAGCGCAGACTCTGCCCTGATCTGCGAGCTCGGCGAGTTCCTCGCCTCGCAGCAGGTGATCCCGGACCCCTGCCTCGACTCGGGAGCGGCGACCGGCGTCGCGGCCGGCTGGGACCATTCCTGCGCCCGGCTCGCAAACGGCACGATCACCTGTTGGGGCGACAACGGGTTCGGGAAGGCGCCGCGCTTCTCGATGTCGGGCGTCGCCAAGGTCGCTGGCGGCTGGCTCCATACGTGTGGGCTCCGCACGAACCGGAACGTCACGTGCGTCGGGAGCAACGACCGGGGTCAGCGGATCAGCTACAATCTCGCAGATGCGGCGAACATCTCGCTCGGCGGCTACCACACGTGCGTCCAAAGGCTCGGCGGCAACGTGACCTGCATCGGCGCGGACCACTACGGCCAGAACGCCGACTACTTCGGCATGGACGCGATCGGCGTCGCCTCGGGCGGGTTCCACTCCTGCGCGCTCCGGTCCTCGGGCGTCGTGACCTGCTGGGGCGACAACTCCCTGGGCCAGGCGGCGAACTACACCGGCGGCGACGCCGTCGCGGTCGCCGCGGGGGCGTTCCACACCTGCGCCATCATCGGCGGCGGCATGGTCGACTGTTGGGGCGACAACCGGGCGGGCCAGGCGGACGACCTCACGACGGGTGGGGCCGTCGCGATCTCGGCCGGCTACCGTCACAGCTGCGCGCTCCTCGTGAACAAGAACGTCTTCTGTTGGGGATCGGACCACCAAGGGCAGGCCGCCGACTATCAGGGAAGCGACGCCCTGTCGATCGCTTCGGGCGCGTACCACAACTGCGCGGTGATCGTCGGCTGGCACGTCACGTGCTGGGGCTCGAACCTGCAGAACCAGTCGGCGGGGTACGTCCACGAGGCGAACATGACGTGCGCCGAGTTCGAGTGCCAAGTCGACTGAGCGTCCGAAAAAATGGAGGACCGGTCCCGTTCGCGGACGGGACCGGGTGCCCCTTCGAGACTCCACCGCCTCACCTCGGGGCGGCGCTCGAAGGGCGCGAGCGGGGGGCGCATCTGCCCCGCGGTCACCCACCGAACCGTGGTTGTGCCACGGACCAGCGGGTTACGGTGGGCCCACGGGGCCGGGGGATGCGGGTCGCTCGCGGTTCTGGCCTAGGGGATTGTCAGAATCTCGATGCAGTCAAACACCTCCAGTCGTCGTGTCCGTGGCGGACGAAGGCGATTGCGCGTACGGTGGCTTAAACCACCCGGTTCCGGACCGGCACCGTAGACCGGACCAAGGTCGCAGGTTTCCTCGACGTGGGCCTTCTCTTTCCCGGGGGCGGACCCAATCTTCGTGAAGCGGGCCGTCGACTTTTCCGAACTCGAGGAGGGCGCGGCGGAGCCGTCCATCGAGCGGGCGATCCACGGCGAGGAAGGGTGGGTGTGCGCCGTCTGCCGGACGTTCCGCCGGGACCTCGTCGTCGACGAGGGCTATCCGGTGACCGGCGCGAACGTGGCCGCCCTCCGGGACGAGCCGAGGGAACGCGCCCGCCGGGACCGATCCGTCACGGAGTCGCTGCGGCTCCGGGCCCTCGCCGGGTCCGAGGAGACGTTCCTCCACGAGCCCGCGACCGAGCCCGAGGAGCTTCGCGAGCCGCCGTCCGCGGACGCCGGCTTCGCCGAGCCGTCGGCGGACGACGCGCGCCTCGAGGAGGAGATCCTCGAGAGCGTCGAGCACCAGGAGGCGGGCGAGGAAGAGACCACGTGGGCGACGGGACCCCGGAAGGAGCGTTCCCCGCCGGAGCGGATCCCGCCTCGGGACCCGACCGCTCCGGAGCTCGACGAGGACGACCGGTTGGCGAAGAAGGCGACAGCGCGACGGGCCGCAAAACGCGGCCGGTAGTCCGTTCGAGACCGTTACGAGAACGCCCTTTAGGGCGGAGCCCGCTCCGAGCGCGTGACGCGCCCGAACCTCCCTCGACCGACCGGCGTCGCGATCCTTGCGGCCCTGCACGGAATCGGGGCCGTCTTCCTGATCGCGGCCGCAATCCTTTCGGCCCGAGGGGGCATGGTGCCCGGCTCGAGCGCCTTCGGAGGATGGGACCGCTACGTGACGGTGCTCGTCGGCGGCCTCTCCGGGTTCGCGGCCTGGGGTCTCTGGGAAGGCCGATCGTGGGGCCTCCCGACCACCGCCGGCGTCCAGGCCGTCGCGATCGTCTTGGCGCTGCTTGCGGCGGTCCAGGGCTCGGCCGCGGACGTCACGGACGTCCTGGTGCCGGTCGCCGTGCTGTACTATCTTCTTAGGCCCGGGACGCGTCGGTACTTCGAGCGGCCGCAAGCCGGAGCGCCCGAGCGCCGCACTGCCTGACGTTCGTCGGCGTCTCGAGGCGAGCGAGGTCCGGTTCCCGAAGCCAGCGGTGGTCGGACCACGACCCGTCGCCCCGCACCTCCCGCGTCGCGACCCGCGCGACGAACACGAAATTCATGTGGAGCCCCTTGGAGCCGGCCTCGTGCTCTTCATACGCCACGAACGAGGACGGTGTCCCGTCGACCCCGTCGAACGGAGGCAGACCAAAATCCCCCTCCAGTCCCGTCTCCTCGCGAAGCTCGCGGCGCGCCGCTTCGAGCGGGGTCTCGCCGGGCTCGATCTCGCCGCCGACGGGAAGCCACTTCCCCAGTCTCGCGTGCGCCACGAGGAGCACGGCACCGTCGTTCACGGCGAAGATGGACACCGAAAAGGCGCGACGCATGGAAAGGAAGAAAGAGTAGAGGGGAGGGACGTACGAGCCCGACCGAACCGCGCACCGAGCGCGGCGAGGGATGCGACACGAGGGCAAGGACGGACGAGGAGCGGATAGTTTCGCTATCCGCGACGAGTCCGACGCGGCCATCGTGGCGCAGACGCCGCCGCGCAAAGGGTGCGGTGAGGTAGGGCGAGCTACTTCCCGATCATGCCCTTGAAGCCCTTGGAAGGCCGGAACTTGACCTTGGCCGAGGCGGGCTTCGCCTTCGTGATGTATTTCTCGCGGGTGAACGGGTTCGTGGCTTCCTTGCCGCCCTTCTGCGCGGGCTTCACGGTCTTCACGAAGGAACCGATCCCGGTGATCGAGACCCTGCCCGCGCGCTTCAGGCCGTTGCCGACGCCGTCGAACATCGCCTTGATCGCCTCGCGGGCCTGGCTTTTCTTCAATTTCGTCTTCTTGGCCACGTGATCGGCCAGGTCGCTCATGGAGAATGCTTTTGCCATGATGGGTCCCCCAAGTGGGTTTCCAAGGGGGAAAACGCGCATCACTACTTGAAGGAGACGGTCTGGATGCTTGTTTTTCCGCGAAAATCGTGCAAGACGCAAGCACCACGGGCAAGAGGTGAGGCAAGAAGTGAGGACCAAGGGACATGGGCTAGAGGGCCGACCTTGGTTCCGTTCCTATGGTCGGATCAAGACGGATCTTGGTCCGGTTTGGGGATCGTCTTCAGGGCCGACTCGCGATCGGACACCATGTCCGACGTCTTGCCCATGTCCTTAGGGTCGGGCTTCTCGCCAATGATTTATCTAGTTTCCGTAAGGCCGGGGTTAGACTTACGCGTCGCGGGCGCAGTACGGACGCGGGGATCCCGTTGGCAGTACGCGTGCGTGCGGCCGGAGTCGTGCTGGGCTTGCTGATGGCGGCGTCGGTGGCGGCGCAGACGCCGGACGTCGTGGCGGTCGTCGTCGCTTCCGACGCCGACCTTTTCGCGGCGCTCCAGCTCTTTGCGGGCCGGTTCGGGTTCGTCGACGGGAACGGCAACGGGGCACCGGACGTCGCGGAGCCCGTCGAGACGGCGTATTTCGACTTCGACACGAGCGGAACGGTATCGTTCGGGGACCTCCGCCTTTCGCCCTTCTTCCGATATCCGGCCGGGTCGTCGGTCGAGTACACGAACCGGGACGTGGGCCGGCCGCTCGTCCCGTCGCGCGGATGGATCGGCCGGACGGTAGCCGGCGATTGGTATGTCGACATCGACGCAAGCGGCGGGACCTCCGTCGGCGACGTGCGGCTCGCCGGGCCCACGCCCGGCACGATGCGGCCCGGCGAACCCGACCTCGGTCGTCCGCTCGTCGCTGAACAGAACACGATCCCCGACGCGCAGCGCCTGGGCTGGGTCGGGGGCCCCGGGACGCGGCGCGGCGTCGCGGCCGCGGTCTACGCGGACATGAACCGCGACGGACTGGTGAGCGCGGGCGACCTCCGGTTCCGGCCGTCCGGGCCGGGGCTCGACGACGAACCGACGCGGGCCGAGGCCGACGCCGCAACGGCGCGGCTCGCCGCGCTCGAGTCCGAGGACGCCGCGATCCGGACGGCCTTCGCGGACGCGGACCGGACGCTCGGGGGGCGGCTCGACGAGGCGGTCCGCGACGAGACGGAAGCGAACGCCGCCCTCGCGGCCCGCACGGAGGCGGTCGAGGGCTCGCTTTCGACATGGACGAAAGCCCTGCTTGCGCTGGCGCTCGTCGATCTCGCGGGCGTGGCGTACTTGTTCTGGCAGGGACGGAAGGCGGCTTAACCCCGGATCTCCCGCATGTGCGCGACGCGGCGCGCAACGAGCGCGCGCGTCCCGATGTCGTGGCGGACGAAGATCGCGTCCCCGGAGACGTGCGCAAGCCCCCGTTCGCAGGTCGCCTCGGCCTCCTCGATCGAGCCTCCGGAGCCGAGGACCGCGACCGCTCGGGACGTCGTGGTCGTCACGCGCCCGCCCTCCTCGTGGACGGCCGCGTAGTACACGGAGGCGCCCTCGCGGCGGACGCCCGCTTCGTCGACGCGGACGGGAAGCCCCGCGGCGGGTCGTTCGCCGTAGCCCTGCGGGACGACGTACTTGCAGACGGTCGCGCGGTCCGCGAAGCGGATCGGGCGTTCGGCGAGGGTCCCTTGGGCCATCGCGAGCGCGACCGCGACGTAGTCGGTCTCGAGGACGGATAGGACGTTCATCGCTTCGGGGTCGCCGAAGCGCGCGTTCACCTCAATCACCTTGGGGCCGTCCCGAGTCGCCATGAACTGTCCGTAGATCGCGCCGCGGTACTCGCGACCGGCGGCTCGGAGGGCGTCGACGATCCCCTTGAGGATCCGCGCGGCGTCCGCGACGTCTTTTTCGGAAAGGAACGGAAGGCGGTGGTCGGCGTCCGAGTACGAGCCCATGCCGCCGGTGTTCGGCCCGGTGTCTCCCTCGAACGCCCGTTTGTGGTCTTGCACGCACGGCATCGGGACGACCGTGCGCCCGTCCGTGAACGCTTGGAGCGTGAACTCTTCCCCTTCGAGCTTCTCCTCGATCACGACGCGGTCGCCCTTCTCGAGGAGCCCGGCCGCGTACCGGACGGCGTCGCCGATCGTCGGGAGCTGGTCGCCGGAGACCTTCACGCCCTTCCCGCCGGTGAGCCCGACGGGCTTCACCGCGACCGCGCCGAGCTCGCCGATGAAGGCCGCAAGCCCGTGCGGCTCCCCGAACGTCCGGTGGCGGACGGATCCGGGGAGCTCGTGCTCCAGCATGAGGCGGCGAAGGAACGCCTTGTCCGTCTCCGCCTCGGCCGCGCCCTTCGTGGGACTTGCGCAGAGGATCCCGGCCGAGGTGAGCGCGTCGACGACGCCCGCCGCAAGCGGCGCCTCGGGGCCGATGATCGCAAGGTCGATGCCCCAACCCTTCGCGGCCTCGATCACGCGCGGGACGTCGGTCTCGGCGGCAAGGTGCACGTCCTTCGCGATCCGCGCGAGGCCCGGGTTGCGGTTCTTCATGACGACGTAGACCGACGCGCGCTCGGGGCTCCGGGCGACGGCTTCCGCGATCGCGTGTTCGCGCGCGCCGCCGCCCACGACGAGGACCTTCACGGGCGCGCCCCCAGGAGCTCCCGCGCATGCACCAGCGATTCCAAGGCGACGCCGTCGGCCGAGAGCCGCGCAACGGCGCCTTCGTCGCGGTCGACGACGGTGACCGCCCGGGTCACCGTGAGACCGGCCTCCCGGAGGACCTTCACGCCCTCGGCAAGGCTCCCGCCGGTCGTCGCGACGTCCTCGAGGAGTAGGACCCGCTCGCCCGCCGCATGCAGCCCTTCGATGCGTTTTCCGGTGCCGTGGCCCTTCGTCTCCTTGCGAAGGACCACGTACGGGCGCCCGGACGCGAGCGCCGTCGCGACCACGATCGGGACCGCCCCGAGCTCCATGCCGGCAAGCCGCGTCTCGTCGCGGATCCGGGCCGCGGCGAGGCGGCCGATCTCGGCGAGGATGTCCGGCCGCGTGCTCGCCATCTTGATGTCGACGTAGTACTGGCTCTTCGCGCCCGAGGCGAGCGTGAAGTCACCGAATCTCACCGCCCCGCAGGCGACAAGTTCGCGGATAAGGCGGCTCGAGGGCGGCACCCGCCGAGATTGCCGCGTACCTATATAAGCCTCTGAGGAAGGCTTGTGCAACAAGTCCCTTACAAGGGTCCCGGGAGAACCGTGGGTAGGTTGTTGCCGTGCCTGCCGCCAAAAAGGTCAAACCGGTCGCCCGGGTCGCCCGGATCCGTACACCCCCGGCGAAGGATGCCTTGATCGCCGCCCTCGTGAAAAAATTCGACATGGCGCCCCCGGACGCCGAGGAGATCGCGTCGGTGGTCGCGGACCAGTTCAACGGCGAGGCCGAAGTGAACGACGAACGCCTGACGCCCGAGATCCGGAGCATCTTCTACACGCTCGAGGCAAAGCGCCTCCTCGCGTTCCGCCGCGAAGAGTACTCGATCGAGACGGGCGAGCGCCGCCGGGCGTTCTTCTGGCGCGTGCGGGACGAGGAGCTTTCCGGCCTCGACGAGGCCCCGACCGCAGACCGCGAGGACGACGTCTACGAGTCGCTGCCCGCGACCGCGTGGAACCGGCAGTCCGTCTCCTGATCCCCCGACCCCCCTGAAACCCATCGGTTGCGGGCCGCCGCGGCCTCCCCTCCCCCTTGCGACGCGGCGGTCCCGTCTTTTTTATCCTCCTAGCCCTTCTCGTCCACGTGCTCGCGGTCATCCTCGTCGGCGGACTCGGCACCCGCCTCCGGCCGCTTACGGCGACGACGCCGAAGCCCCTCCTTCCCGTCGGGAACCGCCCGATGGTGGAATACGTGCTCCGGAGGCTCCCGCGGGCGGTGGACGACGTCGTGTTCGCGGCCGCGCACGGTCATGAGAAGCTCGACGCCTACGCCGC
>JBQTJL010000042.1:0-6077 GCA_052387135.1 Methanobacteriota archaeon
CATTCCGGCGAACCGGAACCACCGGTCGCTCGAGCCGATGGTCGTCGGCAAATCCTTCCGATGCAAGGTGAACGCGAACATCGGGGCGAGCGCGCACTCCTCGGGGCTTGCCGAGGAGCACGAAAAGCTCCACTGGTCGGTCCACTGGGGCGCCGACACCGTGATGGACCTTTCGACGAGCCGGAACAACCTCGACGAGATCCGGACCGCGATCATCGAGCGGAGCCCGATCCCGGTCGGCACGGTGCCGATCTACCAAGCGCTCGAAGAAGCGGGCACGGTCGCGGAGCTTTCCGCAAAGGGGCTGCTTTCGGTGATCGAGAAGCAGGCCCGGCAGGGGACCGACTACCAGACCATCCACGCCGGCATCCTCCGGGCCCACCTTCCGCTCACGGAGCGCCGCGTCACGGGGATCGTGTCGCGGGGCGGCAGCATCCTCGCGGAATGGATGGTCCATCATGGCGAGGAGAACCCCCTCTTCACCCACTTCGACGAGATCTGCCGGATCTTCCGCCGCCACGACGTGAGCTTCAGCCTCGGCGACTCGCTGCGGCCGGGCTCGATCGCGGACGCCTCCGACCTTGCCCAGTTCGCCGAGCTATCGACCTTGGGCGAGCTCCCGACGCGCGCGTGGGGAGAAGGCTGTCAGGTCATGATCGAGGGGCCGGGCCACGTCCCGATGCACGAGATCGAGATGAACGTGCGCCGCCAGCAGGACGTCTGCCACGAGGCTCCGTTCTACACGCTCGGCCCCCTCGTCACGGACATCGCGCCGGGCTACGACCACATCACGAGCGCGATCGGGGCCGCGATGATGGGCTGGCACGGCGCGGCGCTCCTCTGCTATGTCACGCCGAAGGAGCACCTCGGGCTCCCGAACGCCGAGGACGTGAAGCAGGGCCTCATCGCGTACCGGATCGCGGCGCACGCGGCCGACGTCGCGCGGGGGGTCCCCGGCGCGAAGGACTGGGACGACGCGATCTCCCGCGCCCGTTTCTCGTTCGACTGGGACCGGCAGTTCGCGCTCGCCATCGACTCGGGCACCGCGCGCCGGTACCGCGAGGGCGACCACGCGGAGCACAACTACAAGAACGAACGCTTCTGCACGATGTGCGGGCCGGGCTACTGCTCGATGCGGATCACGCAGACGATGCGCGAGAAGGCCGGCGTCGAGAAGCTCGCGTTCCCGGACCCCCGGACTTCCGCGCTCGACACGAAGACCAAGCAGGAGTTCGCCGAGAACCGGTACCTCGATTCGGACGAGCCCCTCCCGGGTGCGACGAGGGCTTCGCCCGCTACGGTTCCGTAGCGACGAAGCGGGCTACGAGCGTGTGGGCGGGTCGAACGCTCGTTGCTATTTGACCGTAGCCCGTGGCTCGTAGCCTGAACGTTTAAGAACGGAGAAGGTCGTGGCCGTCCCGTGCCGGTCCCGCTTGCCTTCGACTCGGACGGCTACGCGCTCACGGCCGAGTACAACCCGCCGCGCGGGAAGCCCACGATCGTGCTCTGCCACGGGTTCCCCGGCTTCAACCGCAACGAGGAGACCGCGGAGGCCTTGGCCCGGCTCGGCTACGGGACCCTTCTCTTCCAGTACCGCGGCGTCCGGGACAACCCCGGCGAGTACAGCTTCGAAGGGAACGAAGCGGACATCGTGAGCGCGATCGCGGCGGTGAAGGCGCGAAAAGGCGACGAGCACGGGCTCGGGCTCCTTGGGTACAGCCTCGGCGGATTCCACGCGGCGCGGATCGCCTCGTTCGACGAGAACCTCGTCCAGTTCTTGGTCTTGATGGCGCCGCTTGCGAGCCTCCGCAAGCTCCGGGATGCGATGGATGCGCGCGAACCGGGGACGTTCGAGGCGTTCATCGTCTCCGGGAAGGAGCTCCTCAAGGGCGACCCGGGCGCGTGGCTCGAGGAGATCGAGCGCTTCGCGCCCGAGGAGGAACCGTACCTTCTCGCCTCGCGGATGCAGATCCCCGCGCTGATGCTGCACGGCACGGCGGACCACGAGATCCCGATCGAGCACGGCCGGATGTTGCGGCGCGCGTGGGGCGGGCCCGCGCACCTGATCGAGCTGCCGATGGGCCACGATTTCCGCGGGTCCGGCGCAAAGGTAGCGGCCGAGGTCGACCGGTTTCTCGGCACTTGGGGCCCTATTTAAGCCGCAGGCTGCGTCGCGAGCGCAATGGTTTTGAACAGAGCGCCGCCTGCGGCATGAGGCGACTGTCAATGACGATGACCTGCTTCATCCTGGTGAAGACCGACCCGGGGAGCGAGTACGCCGTGTTCAAGGCGCTCGACGGGATCCCGCAGATCAAGGAGAAGCACGGCCTCTTCGGCGAGTACGACGTGATCGCGAAGGTGCAGGTGAAGACCGAGGACGAGCTCACCCACCTCGTCACGGACCAGATCCGCCGCGTGAAGGGCGTGGCGGAGACGAAGACGTTCATTGGCACGAAGCTGTAGCGATGTTCTTCCGCCAGATGAAGCTCGGGCCGATGCAGAACTTCGTCTACCTTCTCGGGGACGAGGACACGCGCCGCGCGGCGGTCGTCGATCCCGCGTGGGACGTCCCCGCGATCCTCTCCGAGTTGAAGTCGAACGGGCTCCGCCTCGAGACCGTCCTCGTGACGCACGGGCACCCGGACCACGTAAACGGCGTCGAGGCGCTCGCGGACGCGACCGGCGCGAAGGTCGCCGCGCACGCCTCCTGCAAGGCCGTGAAGAAACAGGTCATCTTGGACGACGATGACCACGTCCTCCTCGGGAGCCTCGAGGTGCGGGTGCTCCACACGCCGGGCCACCAGCCGGACGCGCTCTGCTTCCTCGTCGAGAACCGCTTGTTCACCGGCGACACGCTGTTCGTCGGCGAGTGCGGACGGACCGACCTTCCCGGCTCCGACCCGGAGGCGATGTGGGCCTCGTTAGGGCGCCTTTCACGTCTGGATCCGAAACTGATCGTCTACCCGGGCCACGACTACGGCCATGCCCCGTCTTCGCCGCTCGCGTACGAGCTCGCGCACAATTACACGTTGAAGCCGCGGACGAAGGAGGAGTTCGTCGCGTTCATGAAGGAGCCGTAGGAATACTTACTTATTACTTACTTCCTACTTATTCATCGCAAGCGACGAGGTAGGCGGCGTCGACAGGGGCTCTTCGGGCGCAAGGATCCAGAGGAGGAGGTACGCGACGACCATCGGGACGATCGCGGTGACGAGCGCCACGAGCACGAGCCCGACGCGGACGAGCAGGACGTCGATCCCCAAGTAGTGCGCGAGCCCTGCCGCGACGCCGCCCAACACCCGGTCAGAGCGGGATCTCCGGAAGCGCTTCTCGGTCGCCACGAGGATGGCATTCGGCGGCGGTTGGCTTAAGGTTTCGCGCATCATGCAGAACCGCATGGCGCGGCGACGCGGAGACAGCACGCGGAGCGTCCACGGCGAAGACCCGAGGAAGGACGGCCCGGTCGCCGAGCCGGTCGTCGTCTCGAGCACGTTCGGGTTCGCCGACACGGACGCGATGGTGAAGGCCCTCTCCGAAGGCCACTTCTACACGCGCTGGGGGAACCCGACGCTGGACCGCCTCGCGGGGCGGATCGCGGCGCTCGAAGGCGGCGAGGCCGGGATGGTCTCCGCGTCGGGGATGGGCGCGATCTCGACCGCGGTCCTCACGTTCCTTTCGAAGGGCGACCGCATCCTTTCCGTCCGCGACCTCTACGGGCAGACGCACGACCTCTTCGCAAAGTGGCTCCCGGCCCGCGGCTTCGAGACGGACTTCGTGCCGACCACGGACGTCGCCTCGTGGGAGCGGTCCGTCCGGCCGGAGCACAAGATTCTCTACCTCGAGTCCCCTACGAACCCGACCTTGCGGCTCGTGGACCTCGATGCCGCCGCGCGGTTTGCGCGACGCCACGGGATGGTGAGCGTGATCGACAACACGTTCGCGACGCCGGTGAACCAGCGCCCGATCGAGCACGGCATCGACGTCGTCGTCCACAGCGCGACGAAGTACTTGGGCGGCCACAGCGACGTGGTCGCGGGCGCGATCGTTTCAGGCAAGTCCCTCGTCGAGAAGATGGCGACCACGCACATCACGCTGGGGCCGGTCCTCGACCCGGATGCGGCCTACCGCGTCTGGCGCGGCGTAAAGACCCTCGCGGTCCGCGTCCGCCACCAGAACGCATCCGCCCAGAAGGTCGCCGAGTTCCTCGCGAAGCACCCGAAGGTGACGCGCGTGAACTATCCGGGCCTGCCGACGCATCCGCAGCACGCGCTCGCGAAGCGTCAGATGAAGGGCTTCACCGGCGTGCTCTCGTTCGACCTCGACGGCGGGCGGCCGGCCGCCATCCGGGCCATGGACCGGTTCCGGCTCGTCTCGCTCGCGCCGTCGCTGGGAAGCGTCGAGACGCTCTGCAGCATGCCGACGCTGTCGTCCCACATCGAGCTCGACCCGAAGATCCTCGATGAGATGGGTATTTCGGACGGGACGGTCCGCCTGTCGATCGGCCTTGAGGATCCGGAAGACATCATCGAGGACCTTGCCTCGGCGCTCTCGTGATGCCCGCCGGAAAATCGACGGCACATAAACGGTCGGCTGGCCCCCCTGGGTTAAGGCTTGATGTTCCCTTCCGGGCACGGGGTGCGTGGGAGGGCCCGTGTCGGGCGGAGAACCCAAGTGGACGCTGTCGCAGGACGCCGACGGCCTCGTGCTCGTCGTGATGCGCGGCGACAAGGACGAGAACGACGTACGCCAGTTCCTGCAGGAAGCGGAGTCGTTCCTCAAGACGGTGCCAAAGCCGCACCGGATCGTGTTCGACGGGAGCCGCGTCGGGCGCACGACGCTTGCGGGCCGCATGCGCTATGCGCGCGAATCGCGGTCGCTCCTCGCCGACGCGTGGTTCGCCGCGGTCGGCTTCAAGGCGTGGCAGCGCGGCCTCACGCACCTTACCTATCGCGCGCAGGGCCTACATGCCGAGCGGTACCGGTTCTTCGACACGGTCGGGGAGGCCCGGACCTGGCTTTCCTCCTTGGATGCGTCCGACTCTGGGGCGGTCGCGCAGACCGAACGGTGATGCCGGACCGGACCTTTCGTGCGTCCGCAGGGGTCCCGGTTGGGGACGTAAGCGCCCGGCTTGGGCGCCCCGGCATAAGAGCACACGGATGGCAACACCAGCAACCTCTCGGGGGTGGGCCTGCTTTTCCTCCCCCGGTTCTTATCCGGGCGAGCGCTAGCGCTAGGGCTAGCTAGCGCTGGGGCCAGGGCTAGGGCGAGGGGACATCACTTGCGCTTCTCGACCGCTGCGATCATGGCGGTCAGCATGGCGCCGATCTCGGAAAGTTCGCTGCGCGCCGCGGCACGTTCCGGATGATCGATGTGAATCTGGGCGAGGACGTCGAGGGCCGACTGGCACTCGGACGCGGAACGCCGCGCGATCCGATAGAAGCGCATCTTGTCCGCCGGACTGAACTCTCCCGCGCCTTCGGCGATGTTCAGGGGCACCGACCCAGACGCCCGATACAACTGATCCCGAAGGTCCGGCCGACGGTCCGGAATCGCCTGCGCGATACGATCCAAGACGCCTGCCACCGCCACCGCGCGCTTGTACACCGTCAGCTTGTCCTGCTCGCCGAGAGCTACCATTTGCCGCCGAGAAAAAGTACGCACGCATAGACGTTCGGGGGGGAAGGCCGAAAGTGGGCGCCCTTGCCCGCGCCCCCGCCCTTTCCCTCCCTCGCCCTAGCGCTCGCGCTTGCTAGCGCCAGCGCTAGCGCTTGCCCTCGGAACCGCGGAATCCCTTCGCGATCACGTAGACCTCGCTCGATTCCTTTCGGGACGCGGGCGGGTGGTGCGGCTTCACGACGTCGAAGCGGTCGCGGAGGCCTTTCAGGAACTCCGGGAAGAGGTCTCCCTCGAACACCTTCACGACGAAGGTCCCGCCGGGGCGGAGCGCCCGCTCGGCGAACGCGAACGCCTGCTCGCAAAGGTGGATCGAGCGCGCGTGGTCCATCGCGTAGTTCCCCGAGATGTTCGGGGACATGTCGGAGAGCACGACGTCGGCTTCCCCGACCTCGGCCGCGACC
>JBQTJL010000043.1:0-3801 GCA_052387135.1 Methanobacteriota archaeon
TGGAGCCCCTTCGCGAGCTCCAACGGGCCCGCGGCGACGAGGCTAGGTTGTTGGAGGGGGCGACGAAGCCGCGGGAGCGGAGCGAGCTTGCGCGCGACCTCGGCAAGAAGTACCGCGTGCTCCTTGCCCAGATGGACGCCGGCGGGATCGGGCTCAACTTCACCGGCGCCGAGTCCGTCGTGTTCGTCCACCTTGCCTGGACCGCGGCGGCGCATCGCCAGGCGATGGACCGCGTGCACCGGATCGGGCAGGACAAGCCCGTCCTCGTCGAGTTCTACGCGAGCCCGGGGACGATCGACGAAAAGATCGCGGGGATCGTGCTTCGGAAGGAAGCGGACTCGAACCTCGTCCTTGCGGAAGACGCGGACACGGTCGCGCGCGCCGAGCTCCTCCGCTCCCTCGTCGAGGAGTATATCAAGGCGTAGCGGGGTTCTCCCTCGATGATCACCGAGCCGGGTCCCCCGCTCGCGGCCGGGACCCCCCAGCTCCTGTTCTATCCGGACCTCTGCGTCGGCTGCAACCTCTGCAGCTACGCCTGCTCGATGAACAAGTTCGGGATCGCGAGCCGGAAGAAGACCGCGATCCGGATCGTGAAGGACGAGGGGCTGAAGCTCGAGTACCCGGCCTTCTGCGTCCAGTGCGACGAGCGGCCCTGCGTCACGTCGTGCCCGACCGAGGCCTTGGAATGGGACGCGAGCCTCGGGATCGTGAAGCTCATCGACGAAAAATGCATCCATTGCGGGATCTGCGCGCTCGAATGCCCCTACGAGGTGATCGCGTTCGAGGACCGCGACATCGTGAAGTGCGACCTCTGCTTAGGGCAGCCGCAATGCACCCAGTTCTGCCCGACCGATGCGATCGTGTTCCGACCCGCCACACAAGGGGACATCGACGGCCGCGTCGCGTCCGCGCAAGGACTGCTTCCGGTGACGAAGCGGCACCTCGAGATGACGAAGCAGAAGGTCGCGGCGGAGATCAAGAAGAATCCGGCGAAACGCGGGCCGTTGTCGAAGCGATAGCCGGAGCGCTATCATTCCTGTTCGTGCGGGCGGAGGCGCTGTCACTCCTGTACATGCGCGGCGGAAGCGCGGTTACGCCTGTTCGTGCGCGGCGGAGCGCGGTCACTCCAGTTCGTTGCGGGAACGACGACGCACGGCGTCGTCGTCGGCCGGCAACGAACAGGAGCAGAGCCCTCCGCCCGGCGCCGAAGGCGCCGCTCCGCCGGCGACGAACCGGAGCAGGGCCCTCAGCCCGCGACACACAGGAGTACGGCGCTCCGCCCGGCGCCGCAGGCGCCGCTCCGCCGACAAAGCACAGGCGCTCGGCCATTGGCCGGCCAAATGTCGCAACCTCCGGACAAAGTTCATATGCAGCGTTCTCGACCGACGCACAATGAATCCGAGGAATCTGCACGACCTACGTGTCTGGGTGGAGGCGACCGGCCTCGCGGATCGAGTGTATGATGCCACGGCGACGTGGCCCACGGACGAGCGCCTTGGACTCGTGGCGCAGGCACGGCGAGCCGCGGTCTCGATCGCGGTCCACATCGCCGAGGGCGAGAGCGCAAGCGCCGACGGCGACGAACGCGGCGTGGGAGACCGTGCACAGGCGTCCGGGCGCGAACTCTACACGCTGATGCAGATCGCCCGACTCCGTGCCTATGGAAATCCGGAAGAAACGCAGCGCCTTCAGGACGAGACGGTCCGTCTACTCGTCCGGCTTCACAACCTATTGCAGTCGCGCCAATCGATTCGCGCGTGAAACCCGGCCGCCGTCGCGGCCGCTCCGCCCGCCGGCGATGCCGGCGCTCCGCCCGGTGGCCCTCCCACCGCTCGGCCGGGCCGCGCCGATGCCCGCTCCGCCGGTGATCGGCATCATCACCAGGACCTCGTCGCCGTCCGCGAGCCGAAACCCGTCCGCCTCGAGGATCGGGACCGGTTTCGAGTTCACGTAATACGTGATGTACGGCGATAGCGCGCCGGCCTCGTAGAGGTCCTCCCCGAGCTTCGGGTAGGTCTCGGACAGCTCGCGAACGAGATCCGAGAGCCGGTCCCCCTTCGCCTCGAATTCGATCTCCTTCTTTCCGACCGCTTCACGGAGCGGGGGGAACAACCGGATCCGGAGCCGCATCGGCGCGCCTGTGCGCCCGCACCTGCGGCTTGCTACTTGCGTCTTGCCTCTTGCCCGCATCGCGAATTCATACGAATACTCGAATAGGAACTCACGAAAAGACTTATTACGAACCGCTCCTGTGGCCAATGTACGCAAACGGCCGCTTGCCTCTGCAATCGGCGTGTCGTAGCGGTCCCCAGCTCCCGAATAGAGATTGGAGCAAAAACTCTTAACTTCCCTTTCGTTAGTCTTCCTCAAGGTCTGGTCCGCTGTGCGGGCGGGTCGGACCCTACTCGCGGACACCCGAACCTCAGCAACAGGTACGGCAACACCTCAAACTTTTGACGGGTGTCCCTCTTTTGCTTGAGCGCAGCTCAAGCAAAAGCCCTCGCCCTCGCCTTCGCCCTCCCTCGCCCTCGCCTTCGCCCTCCCTCGCCCGCGCCCCCGCCCTCACCCCCTCGCGCTCGCGCTAGCGCTTAAATAGGGGAATTGCCTTCGGGAGCCGCAGCATTGGTGTACGAATGGCTCGAGGACTCTTTGCGGCTCGCAAGCTCAAGAAGGACCGCCAGAAGTTCCGCTGGTCCAGCCGCTATTACAAGCGCCGCATCCTGCGCTTGAAGGAGAAGTCCGACCCGCTGCAGGGCGTCGCGCAGGCGCGCGGGATCGTGATCGAGAAGGTCGGCATCGAAGCCAAGCAGCCGAACTCCGCGATCCGAAAGTGCGTGAAGATCCAGCTCATCAAGAACGGCCGCCAGGTCACCGCGTTCGCCCCGGGCGACGGCGCGATCAACTACATCGACGAGCACGACGAGGTCTTGATCGAAGGGATCGGCGGCCGCATGGGCCGGTCCTACGGCGACATCCCCGGCGTCCGGTTCAAGGTGATCCAGGTGAACGGCGTGTCGCTCCAAGAACTCGTGAAGGGGAAGAAAGAGAAGCCGATGCGGTGATGCCCATGGACGACGAGAATCCCTCCTCCGGATCCGCCCCCGCGGCCCCTCCCGCGCCCGAGCCCGAACCCGGCTTCGACGTCGCGTTCTTCGGAAAGTACGACGCGAAGGAAGTCGTGGTCCGCGACCCGGGCCTTGCAAAGTACATCAACCTCCATGGGACCCTCGTGCCGCACTCCGGCGCCCGGAACGCGAACAAGCCGTTCGGGAAGCTCAAGGTGCCGATCGTCGAGCGCCTCATCAACAACCTGATGCGGACGGAGAAGTTCACCGGGAAGAAGCAGAAGGCGTACGCCGTCGTGCGGGACGCCTTCGAGATCATCCACAAGAAGACCCAGAAGAACCCGCTCCAGGTCTTGGTCACCGCGATCGAGCACGCGTCGCCCCGCGAAGAGGTCACGCGCCTCCGCTACGGCGGCATCTCGGTCCCGAAGGCGGTCGACGTGGCGCCGTCGCGCCGCCTCGACACCTCGCTCCGCCACATCGCGCAGGGCGCGATCGCGGGTTCGCACAAGTCGCCGAAGCCGATCGCGCAGTGCCTCGCGGACGAGATTCTCAAGGCCGCCGCGAACCAGGCCGAGTCCTTCGCGATCGGGAAGAAGGACGAGGTCGAACGCGTCGCGCAATCAGCGCGCGGGTTTGGCGCCGGGGGGGCGCGTCGCGCGGGGGGCGCGGGGTTGGCGCACCGCCCGAGGGCGCGGCGGGGGGTGGGGCGGTTTGGGGGGGCCGGCGCCGCCCC
>JBQTJL010000044.1:0-4688 GCA_052387135.1 Methanobacteriota archaeon
ATCTCCGGCCTGATTGCCGCTGGCGACATCACGAACGCCCGTGGTCTCCTAAACCATCACGACCCCCGGAAAGCACGGGCCCGCTGGAGGGCCGGATGACGGAGGATTCATAGAGGCGGAGCCTCCCCCGCGAGCCGGCGGAAGGGGGCTCAAGGCTCCCCGGAGCCGGCGACCGCGCGAGGGCGTCCCGGAAATCGACGGCCCGCGAGGTCACGCCGCGGCCGGGGAAACGTTAAGCGGGAAGTCCGCCCAACTCGAGGCGTATGCCGTCCGCAAAGAGCGCGACGAAGACCTGCTCGCGCGGCCACCAGTACGAAGGCTCGGGCCCGTGCCCGGTGTGCTGGCCCGGCGGTGCGGCAGCGAAGAAGGGCGAGCGGGGCTAGCGCGACCGCGCGCCCCCCTCGTGGACTATCGCGCCTGGAACGCCTGCAAGAGGATCATAAGGACCGCGAATCCCATGGCGCCATACACGAGCCACATCATGGTCCGCCGCTTCTTCCCTTGGTCCTCGTACTCGCCGCGGCACTTGTCGCTGCACGATTTGTCGCCCGTGACCGGGGTGACCTTGCCGCAGATCCAGCAATGCGTGTGTTGTTCGATGAGGGCCAAGGACTAGCCTCCGGCGGGCGTCACGAGCGTCCCTCTGAAGGCTGCGCCCGAGAGCGCGTTCGCGAGGTTCTTCAGGTCCTTCCCGTTCACGACCGAGAGCGGAAGGCGTGCACGGCGAAGGATCCGCGCCGCAAGCGGGTCGAACACGCCCGAAGAGCCGGCCTCGGACGCCTGGCTCTGGGCGAGCGTCACGAGCTGATTGATCGTCATCTTCTCGAAGAGCCGGGCGTCCGGGTTCGTGCGGGGGTCCTCGCTGAAGACGCCGTCGACGTTCGTCGCGTTCACCATCCGCGCCGCATGGGACCGCTCCGCGAGCATCGCCGCGACCGCGTCCGTCGTGTGGCCGGGTTCCGTACCGCCCATCACGACGAAGCGGTGCGAAGCCGCGGCCGCGACGGCCTCGGGGACCGTGCGGGGGATCGCCGGGAAGGCGTCCGGGAGGGCCGCGCTGAGGAGCCGCGCGTTCGCGCGCGTGATCGCGATCCCGATCTCGTCGAGGAGGTACTCGTCGGCGCCGAGCCCGCGCGCGGTCCGGATGTAGTTCCGCGCCGTGCTCCCGCCGCCGACGACGACCATGATCCGGCGCGATTCGCCGGCGGCGCTCTTCAGCGCCTCCGCGAACTCGCGGATCTTCGTCGAGTCCGGCGTGTCCGTCGGCATGAGGATGCTACCGCCGAGGCTCAAGACGACGCGTTCCGCCCGGTCCGACCGCATGGCCCCGAAAGCGCCTCGGTCTAAATAAGCCCTAGCGCGTCTTCGATGCGGTTCAACTCAGGGCCCGTGGTGTCGCGGCCGATCGCGGCGCCGCGCGAGTTCGCGACGAGCCCCGCCGAGATGTACGGGTTCCCGTGGTTCACGGTGCCGATGTCGGTCGGCACCTTGAGGACGGACGAGAGGAGCTCGATCTCCTCCTCGCTCGCCTTGGGGTGGCAGAGCGCCCCCTTCGCGGTCACGATCGCGGCCGAACCCACGGTCGAAAGGCCTGCGACCGTCCCGGGCACGGGCTCCACGTCGAGCGTCTCCGCGACGACGCGCCGCGAGGCGGCGTCGAGGCCCGGATGCACGACCGCTCCGCGGTCGTTCGCAAGCACGTTGTTCCCCGCCGCGTTAAGGCGGCCGGCAAGGAGCCCCACGCGGATGCCCGCGCGGCGGAACCGCTCGGTCTCGTCGGTCCCCGCGATGTCGGCAAGGAGGATCCCCGATCGGTTCATGCAGACGACGGAGCCGAGGATCGTGGTCCCGCCGAGGGTCGTGACGATCGGCTCGGTCGCGAGCGCCTCCTGCAGGCTCCGGACGTTCGCGGGGGGCACGGTCGGCGGGACGATGACGTGGGACTCGCTCGCGCGGGCGAAGACCCCGACGTAGCTCGATCCGGTGAACTCGACCTGGATCAACATACCCTAGGCCGAACTCTTGGGTTCGGCCTTCTTCGGTTCGGCCTTCTTCGAGGGCGCGGCCGCGGAGGCCGCCTCGGGGAGCGAGACCTCGACGACGCCGTCGTCGAACTTGATCGCGCGGACGCGGACGCGGGTCGGCGGCTTCTCCCGACCGCGGGCCCAGAGGACCTCGTTCACCGGGTTGTCGAGCCAGACCTTCTCGGGGTCGGCCTTCATGTGGCGCGCCACGAACTGGCGCACCGCCTTCACCGCGCGCTCGGCGCGGGTCTTCCGGGGGACGCGCTTCACGACGCGAAGCGGCACGGTGTACAGGCGCTCGAGTTCTTCGGCCATGGATCATCCCTTCTTGAGCTTGTTCCGGCGCCACGAGTGGCGCTTCGGGTGCTGGGTGACGTTCCGGTTCGTCCGCTGCATGACCCAGGCCGGCACGCGGCGGTTCGACTTTGCGGCCCTCGCGAGCCGGCGTTTCTTTCCAAGCGACTTGCTTCCCATGGTATCATCTCCGTTCGATGCGGGTCTCGCGCTTCGGGGGGACGAGGCGGGCGAGGAGCGCCTTCAGCGTCGGATCGTCGATCTGGCCGCGCACGCGGCCGCTCTGCGCGAGGGCGATGAGCTGCCGTTCCACGGCGTCGACCACCTCGGGCCGCGCCATCGCGAGCGCCGAGAGCCGCTCACGCGCCTCCGGCGTGAGGATCCGGCGGAGAACGGACTGTTTCTCGGCTTCGTACTGGGCCCGTTCCGCGGCGGCCTGGCCCTGCCGCTGGGCCTCCGACTGGAGCTCCGCGAGCTTGCGCCTTCGCAACTCGTCGAGCTCCGGGTCGTCGGCCATGTCGTCGCCTCGTTCGATCGTCAGTATTTGGCGAGGGCCGGGATCTCGGCTACGACCGCCTGCTGCGCCTCGCGCGCGGCCTTCGCGAGCACCTTCTGGCCCTTCGGCGTCACGCGCCGCCCGCGCCCCTTCACGTTCTCGAGGAGCCCGACCTTCTCCAGCTGCTGGACCGCCTCGCGGGCGACCGAGCCGGAGCCCTTTCGCGCGTGCTCCGGCGCCGAGCCGTCGCTCCGGCGACCTCCGAACTCGGCGCGGAGGCGCTGGATCCCGATCGGGCCCTTGATCGCGACCCGCCGAAGGACCGCGGCGACACGGGTCGTCCACCAGTCCCGGTTCGCGGGCGGGCGCTCCTTGTGCGCGCCGGTCTTCGCGAAGGCGGCCCAGGCCGGGGCCGCGATCTCGGGGACGGACGAGAGCTCGGCCGCGAGCTTCTCGATGAGCGTTTCGGGAGGAACGTCGTGGATGGCGGTCATAAGGGTGCGGGACTCACAAAACGCGGAACCCCTATTAGTATCTAACGGCGCTTCTTGGGGCTACGGCTGGGGCTGGGGCTGGCGAGGGCGAGGGCCTAAGGCGGGGGCAAGGGGCGCAGCGGCCGGCGGACCACCCGGCCGCATGCCGCGCAGGTCTTCACGATGCGGCCGGCCCGAAGGCGCACCCGGACCGTGCGGCCGGGAAGGAGGAACGCACCACACCCGCGGCAGACGAGGAGCCGCTGCGAGCGCGTGAACCCGACCGTGTACCGCATCCCGATCCTGCGCGCAAGTCGCGCGTACCGGTCCGCCCGGTCCAGGCGGCCGTCTCGGGCCGCGGCGACGGCGAGTGCCAGGAGCCGCTCGATGCGGGCCTTCGCCACCTCGCGTTCGCGCGTCTTGTTCCGCCGGGGGGCCATCGCCCCACCAAGCGGAAACGATTATTAAAGGGATGCGTTTTCCGGGGTCGGGGTCCCCCCCATGTCCATGTCGCCCATCGAGCAGAAGGTGTACGACGCGCTGAAGACCGCGGGCGCAAACAAGCCCGAGAACGCGAAAAAGGTCGATGACATCGCGAAGATGGTCGCGCCGATCGGCAAGGGGCAGGTCTCGAGCGCGATCGCCTCGCTGAAGAACAAGGGCTTCCTTGAGATCGGCGGCGCCGCCCGGGCGAACGCGTACTACGTCAAGAAATAGTCCGGGCGCGGACGAGAAGTAGCGCGCAGCCGACGAGGACGAGGCCGAGGAGCGTCGCGCCGCTCGGGAGGAGATACTGGTGCGTCCACCAGTGCTCGGGAGGCATCAGTGCCGCGGCGACGACGTAGGAAGCGCCGCCGACCGCGACGATCGACGCTGCGACCCGGAGCGGTCCCGTCGTCCCGCGAGCGGTCGCGAACCCGACGAGCCCCACGCCCGCCGCCCCCGCGAGGATGCAGAGCCAACCCATCCCGAGGTCGAGGTCGGCGACGACGCGGAACAGGACGTCGTCCCCTTCGCGCGCCGCGGCCGGAAGCCCGTTTGCGGCAACAAGGGTCCCGAGGGAACCTACGCCGCACGCGAACGCCAAAAGGACCACGCCGGCGCGGGCGACCGCCGGGACCGTGCCCGCCGCTTCGGCCGCTCGAAGACCCAGGCCGAGCGCCGGCACCGCGAGCGTAAGCGCGAGCGTGAGAAGAAGATGCGAAGGCCGCCAGAGCGGGTCCGCGACCACGCGCGCTTGCTGTTCGGCGGGGTCCGCCGGACCGTCCGGGTGCCGGACGCCGCCGGCGGCGAGGACGAGGCCTGCCACAGAACTCAAAGCGACCGCGACGGCCCGGTCGGACGCCCTCGAGGAGGTACGGGCCCCGGGCCAAATGAGGATTCGCGACCTGCGCCCGAACA
>JBQTJL010000045.1:0-2623 GCA_052387135.1 Methanobacteriota archaeon
CCCCGGACGGGGCGCCCCGTCGCAGGATCCGTCGGCGGTTCCGCCGGAAGCGTCTCGGCGGTCCCCGCCGCGATCCGGCCGGCCGACCATGCGCATACGGTCGCGTCGAGGACGTCGTCGGCGCCGACCTTCCCGACGCCGCCCACCGACCGCGTCGGTCGAAGGTCGGCTGCCGCGAGGAGATCGAGCCGCTCCGCAAGGCCCTCCCACGTCGTCTTCGCGTGCGCCGGCGGGGCTTGGCCGAGGGCGCGGGCAAGCGCCACGAACGAGACCTCGGGGTGGACCTCGCGGCTCCGCGCAGCGGTCCGGGCGGCCGCCTCGACCCCCGTGATGCGGTCGCGGATGTTCCAGAGCTGCCGGGACGGCTTCAGGTAACCTTCGGGCGTCCGCGCGAGCGCTTCTTCGAAGGTCGGCGCGGATAGCGTCGCGGGCGGCGGCACGAGGAACACCGAAGAACGACGCGGCCCGAGGAAGGCTTGCGCGGAAACGTCGCAGGCGCGCCGGCCCCCGGACGCCCCCGGGCCCTCGTGGCCGACCGGGATATCGACCGCGATGACCGCGGCGCCGTGGGACTCCGCGAGGACGCCTGCAAAGTCGGAGCGGAAGAAGCCGCCGAGCCGCCCCCCTTCGAGGCGGACCGCGACCCAGCCGGAGACGGAGCCGGCCCGCGCCCCGTCGACGCCGACGACGACGGTCATCCGGGCCGCCCGCCCCCGATCGGCCAGCGGGTCCCGTGGGCCGCGCGCACCGCGGGCGCGAGCGTCGCCCATGGACGGACCCCGGGCCGCGCCTCTTCGGTCGCGGGACACGGGCGCCCGGCAAGGGCCGCCGCGGCGGCGACCACGCTCCGTTCGAGGGCCTCGAGGCTGTAGCCGCCTTCGAGCACGCAGGCGACGTTCGGCGTGACGGCGGCGAGGCGCCGGACCGTCTCGTGGTACGTCGGCGCGACAAGGAGGAGCCCACCCAACGGGTCGAGCGCGTGCGCGTCGAACCCGGCAGAGACGAGGATCGCGTCCGGCGCGAACGCGCGGCAAACGGGCACCACTGCCGCGTCCACGATCTCAAGGAAACCGGTATGGTCCGTGCCGGCGGGCACGGGGAGGTTCAACGTGTGGCCCTCGCCGGCCCCTTCACCGGTCTGGTGGACGTGTCCGGTGCCGGGGTAGAGCGGGCTCTGGTGGATGCTCGCGTAGAGCACGTCGGACCGGGCATAGAAGATGTCCTGCGTGCCGTTCCCGTGGTGGACGTCCACGTCGACGACGGCCACGCGGAGACCCTCCGAGGCAAGCGCGGCCGCCGCGACCGCGACGTTGTTGAACAAGCAGAACCCCATCGCGCGGGTCGCCGTCGCGTGGTGGCCCGGCGGGCGCCCCAAGGCGAACGCCGGACGACCTTCGGCCGCGAGCCGTGCGGCGGCGAGCGCTCCGCCGGCGGACCGGAGAGCGGCCTCGTACGAGTCGGGGACCGCGAACGTGTCGCCGTCGATCCATGCACCGGCGCGGCAGGCTCCGGCCACGTTCGCAAGATGCGCCTTCGTGTGGACCGCAAGAAGCTCCTCCTCGGTCGCGCGGGGGGCCTCCGCGGACCGAGCATGCCCCCACGCAGCGAGCGCGGCGAGCGAGACGCGCAGGCGCTCGGGGCGCTCGACGTGGTCGGACTCCGCCGCGTGACGTTCGCAGGCAGGATGCGAAAGGACCGTGACGTCCACGGGGTCGGAACGCGCTCCGGGTTAACGGGCCTTGCGGCCTTGGCGCACGATGTAGCCCCCGAGGATGCCGGCGGTGGCGCCCAGCGCGACCATCGCCAGGAGCCAGACATCGGGGCCGGTCGCGACGGAGGGGCCGCCCGCACCGCGCAGCGAGACCACGCGCTGGGTCTCCGGTTCGTACCGGTGGACGTCCGCAGAGAGCAAGAAGTGGTTCCCCTCGTCGACGGGGACCCCCTCCGGGCTGCCCGTGTCAAGGAGCGTCACGTCGACGGTCCACGTGCCTCGTCCCTTCGTGCCCGTAAGGGACGACAAGAGCGGAGCCACCTCGAGGAGCGAGCCCGTGACCGCGAACGGCTGTGGGATCGGGTTCAGGTCGCACGCGCAGACGTCGAGGAAGCCGTCGTTCCCGGTCCGGACGCTTTCGACGAGGCGTCCGCCGGGGTCCCGCACGGCAAGCGAGAAGGAATCTTCGTCCGTGACCGCGAGGGACTCGCCGGTCTCGACCCACGAGAGGACGAAGCGGATCGCCGTCACGTTCGTCTCGGGGACGGGAATCGACAGGGTCCGGCCTTCGCCCTCCGCGAGGTCCCCTTCAAGGACCACTTCGCGGGTCTCGATGCCGAACTGGATCTCGTAGCGCTCGCTTGCGTCCGCCGCCTCGGCCGCGGGAGACCCCGCGACGACGAGGACGGCGGCCGCAACGAGGCAGGCAACACCACGCAACCGCGCCTTCACCGGAATGGAGATGGGCCGCCCGCCAAGATAAAAGGAGGATGGGAGGCTTGTGAGTCACCGGGTGCTTGGCACCACCGGGTGCTGGGGACCTGGGGACCAGGGGACCAGCCCGGTGGTTTCAAGGCGGGGGGAGTGAAGCCGACTAGGAGCGACCCGTTTGCCTGCGGCAAAAGCGTCGAC
>JBQTJL010000046.1:0-9300 GCA_052387135.1 Methanobacteriota archaeon
ATCGGCTTCCTCCTCGTCCCGATCGCCGTCGTCGCGGCCGACCTCACCCTCGGCTGGGGCCTCATCTGGCTCGACGTCATCATGCTCACCGTCTTTGCGACGGGCGTCGTCCTTGGCGTGGGGATGTCGGAAGACTCTTCCTGAGCAGCGTTCCATCCTGAGCAGCCCGGAGGCTGCCCCATGAAGCGGAACGGGCCAATTTCCTTTTGAAGCCACAAGGGGCTGTCTCGCGACGGGAGACCATGAAGCCGGCCGTCGTCTTGTCGGGCGTGATGCTGGTCGCCGCGACCGCCATCGCAGGGTTCGTCCTCATCCCGGAGGACCCCCAGCGGATCGGCGCCACGATGGCGCCCGCGGCCTCGGCCGCCGAGCACGACGCGTCGCATGACGCACACGACGCCCTCCACGCGGGGGGCGGCGCGGGGCTCGACGCGGACGGCTTCCCGATCCGCGCCCGCGTCGCATGGACGCCCGAAGACGGCCGCATCCCGACCGAGGCGGACGCCCGCGCGCTCGAAGAGGTGCGCCGTCTCGTCATCGAGAGCGACGCGGAGTTCTCCGATGTCGACTTCGTGACCGGAAGCGGCACCGCGGAGGACCCGTACGTGTTCGACGGCCTCTACGTGCGCGGCGACCTATACATCGCGGACACGAGCGAATACTTCGTCGTGCGGAACTCCTACATCGCGGGCCAGCTCTCGCTGAACTGGGTCGGCGACCGCGCGTACGTCCACCACAACTACATCCGGGACCTTCGCGTGAACGAGAACGTCGAGCGCACCGGCGACCCCACGGCCGGCCTCATCGAGGCGAACGCGATCGGCTTCGTCGGGCAACTGCGCCACTTCGACGGCGTCTTCCGGGACAACACGGTCGGCCCGAAGCCGCCCGGCTTCTTCGAGGAGATCATCGGCGACTCCGGTGTCGCGATCACGCTGTTCCAGGACGACGTCGTGTTCAACTTCGACGGCTTCAACGGCGCCGACGTCTACCGGAACGCCATCATCGGCGCGGTCGACATCGGCCTCCACGGCCACCACCACTCGAACGGCTTCACCGCCGTCACCCACAACCACGGCGAAGCCCACGGAGCCGGCGCGATGGACCACGGCGACCGGTGGCACTCGCTGAAGTTCCACGAGAACGAGATCTCGATCACGTCCGGCCTCACCGCGCTCCGGTTCGAGGACGAGAACCACGCGGGCGACGACCGGACCGCCCGGAGCGAGTCGGACGAAGCGCTCGAGGCGCCCCACGTCCACCACACGAAGGTCTTGATCCTCCGGAACACGCTCCGCGGCGGGAACCTCTTGGTCGACGTCTTCATCGAGGACGAGGACCGCTACCACAAGGAAGCGAGCCCCTCCGCGCTCGTCGTCAAGGACAACACGATCACGCTCACGGGTCCGAAGGACTCGACGCCGAACGCGGAACAGGCGCTCTTCCGCTGGCAGGCGTACCGCGCGCAGGACGGGGTCCGCATCGAGTCCGCGACGGACTTCCTGGTGACCCTCGAAGGGAACACGATCAGGAACGAGGCGGGCAAGGAGCAAAACGACCCCTTGGCCGCGGTCCCGTTCGCCGCCGAATGGTTCGGAGCCGGGCCGCCCGCGGGCCTCTCGTTCTCCGACTTTGCGGCGGGCTCGATGGACGTCCACCGCAACGCCGTGGCGCACTTCCCGGTCGGGATCCGCGCCCGGTACTTCGACGAATCCGTCGATTGGACGCTCTCGGACAACGCATACGAAGACGTCGACCGAGAGGTCGACACGGACGACTCCGTCGAGAGCGAGCCGGACCAAGAATAGGCTTTAATACGCGTCGAAGGCTTCGCCGCCCGATGGCGGACGTGGGCAAGCCGGGCGACCACCACGAGGCCCTGATGGCGCTCTTGAAGCGCCGTGGGTTCCTCGCGCCGGCGTACGAGATCTACGGCGGCGTCGCCGGCTTCTACGACTACGGTCCGTTGGGCTCGCTCTTGAAGAACAACCTCGAGGCGGTCTGGCGGCAGCACTTCGTGATCGGCGAGGGCTTCGCCGAGATCCAGTGCCCGACGGTGTCGCCGGAGGAGGTGTGGCGGGCGTCAGGGCACCTTGCGGGCTTCGCCGACGTCGTCATCGAATGCCGAGCGTGCGGGAGCGCGCACCGGTTCGACCATTTCGTCCGGGACGAGGTCGCCCGGATCAAGCTCGCGCTGGAGAAGTCGAAGCTCCCCGACGCGGCGAAGCTTGCGGCCCGGACCGAGCTCGACCTATTGCGGAAATCCTCGGACGCGGCGGGGAAACCGGAGCTCGCCCGCGACGCGCTGTCACGCCAGATCACGGACCAGCTCGGGAAGGTCCACGCGCGGCCGCGGAGCCTCGCGGAGCCGCTGGTCGCGGTCGGCGGGTTCGAGGAGACGTTGAAGTGCCAAACTTGCGGCAAGGCCGACCTCGACGAGCCCCGCGCCTTCAACCTGATGTTCCGGACGACGATCGGTCCCGGAAAGGGTCGCACGGGGTACCTCCGCCCGGAGACGGCCCAAGGGATGTTCGTCACGTTCCCGTGGACCTATCGATACTTCCGGGAGAAACTGCCGTTCGGCGTGGTCCAGCTCGGGCGCGCGTACCGGAACGAGATCGCGCCCCGCCAGGGCTTGATCCGGCTCCGCGAGTTCAACCAGGCCGAGGCCGAGATCTTCTTCGATCCTCTCGCAAAATCGCATCCAAGGTTCGACGAGGTGAAGGGAGAACGGCTCCGCCTTGTCCCGAACTCGGACCATCAGGACCGCGAGTGGGCGCTGGAGCTTGCCGTCTCCGAGAAGGTGATCGCTTCGCCCGCGCTCGCGTTCTACCTCTGGCTCACGAAGGAGATCCTCGTCGCGGGCGGCGTCGATCCCCGCCGGGTCCGGTTCCGCCAGCACGAGAAGACCGAGATGGCGCACTATTCGACCGACACGTGGGACGCCGAGTATCTTTCGGCGCGGTTCGACTGGGTCGAGTGCGTGGGCATCGCGGACCGGGGCGCGTTCGACCTCTCCGCCCACGCGGGCGTCTCGGGCCAGCCGCTCGGCGCCCTCCGAAAGTTCGACGCGCCGCGGCAGGTCCGCGTCCGGAAGGTCGTCGCGAACCGGGCCGCGCTCGGGCCCGTGTTCCGAAAGAAGGCGGCCGCGGTCGCCGAAGCGCTGGAGCGCATCGAGCCGGGCCGCGTCGAGGCCGGGCGGCCGGTCCGCGTCGCGGTCGACGGCGAAGACGTCGAGGTCGCGCCCCAATATTTCTCGGGGACGGACACCGTCGAGACGCAGGGCGGCGAGTCGTTCGTGCCGCACGTGGTCGAGCCGTCGTTCGGCATCGACCGGATCCTTTTTGCGATTCTGGAACACTCGTTCGACCCGTCCGGCGAATGGCCCGTGCTCCGGCTTCCGGCGCACATGGCGCCGTTCAAGGCCGGCGTCTTTCCCTTGATGGCGAGGGACGGCCTCGACGCAGAGGCCGCCATGCTCGACCGGGAACTGCGGGCGGCCTCGCTCCTTTCGCTCTACGACGATTCCGGAAGCATCGGAAAACGCTACGCCCGCATGGACGAGATCGGCACTCCGTTCTGCGTCACGGTCGACTACGAGACCCTCGACGGAAAGGGCGTGACGGTCCGCGAGCGGGACTCGGCGCGGCAGGCCCGCGTCCCCCGCGAGGGGATCGCGAAGACGATCACGGCGCTCCTTTCCGGGGATGCGGAGCTGTCGGAGTTCCCCGAGGTCGCGCCCGCGAAAGACGACGGCGGGTAGCGCGCTTCGCGCGCGTGCGACACGCGCGGCCCGAAGGGCCGCTACCGGCCGTCGAACAGCATCTCTTCCGCATCCAGCACGGCCTCGTCCCAGAGCCGCTGGAACTTCCCCGAAAGGTCCCTCGCGAGCTTCGGGTCCCATACGAAGACGAACGCGAAGTACTTCTCCGGGTCGACCGGGTTCTTCACTCCGATCGTGACCTTCTCGCCGTCCATCACCGAGAACGGGATCCGCTCCGGTCGCTCGGTGATCCGCACATGGAGCCCGTCGCCAAGGTGCGGAAGCAGCGTGTCGACGATCACGCCCCCGAACTCGCTTCCGAGCATCCGGGACACGTCGCGCTCGTCGATCAACACGCGGATCTCGACCCCGCGCGCGGCGGCCTCGGAGAGCGCCGAAAAGATCGCCCGGTCCTCGGGCTCGTAGTGTTCCTCGAACTCGAGGTTCACGTCGATGGTGCGGCCCGCGCCCTCGATCTGGCCCGAGAGGAACTCGTGCGCGCCCCGGTCGCCGAGGAAGACGCTGTAGAACGAGCTGTCGCCGTCGCGCGCCGCGCCGCGCGCAAGCTGCTTTTCGAGCCGGCCCGCGATCTTCGTGAGCTCCTCGTACCGGGCCTCGGCCCCGCGGCGCTCGAGCGAGAGGAGCGATTGGAGCGCGAGCTTCGGAGGCGCCGCCCGGAACCGCTTCGGCCGCCCCCCTTCGGCGCGCACGAGGCGCTTCTCCTCGAGGCTCCCCAGGACGGAGTAGACGCGCCCCGAAGGGATCCCGGCCTTTCGCCCGAGCGTCCCGGCGTCGGCCGCACCGAGGTGGAGCAGTGCCTCATACGCCTGCGCCTCGTACGCGGAGAGCCCGAGCGCCTTCATCGCCGCCGCCGAATCCGTCGCCACCATGCGCCGCCACCGACCGTCCCCGAGAATACAACCACTACGAAGTTGTTTCGAGAGTATAAACCTTATATCCATATGCAGGGGTCCGCTTCTGTGGAACCGGCTGGGACGATGCTGACCCTCGAAACGCGCGTCGAGGAGACTCTGCGGAGGGTCGAGCACCGCCTCTCCGAGAGCGCCCGCTCGGAGGACCCCCGGCTCGCCTCGATGGCGGCGCGGATGATCGGAGCCGGCGGCAAGCGCCTCCGGCCCCGGCTCGCGGCTCTCTCCTATTTTGCGTGCGGCGGCGACCCCCGCGACGAGCGCATCGTCGACGCCGCGGCCGGCTTCGAGCTCATCCACACCGCGACCCTCGTCCACGACGACGTGATCGACGGCGGCACCGAGCGCCGAGGGGTCCCCTCGACGTTCGCGGAGCACGGGCTCGGCGCAGCGATCGTCACCGGCGACTTCCTGTTCGTGAAAGGCTTCGAGCTTGCCGCAAAGCTCCCCTCCGAGATCGTGACGTTCACCGCCCGCGCCTGCCAAGCGCTCGCCGAGGGAGAACGGCTCGAGCTCGACCGCGAGCCCTCGCTCGAACGCTACCTCCTCGTCGTGCGGAAGAAGACGGCGGAGCCCTTCCGTTCCTGCGCCGAGGTCGGCGCGTACCTTGCGGGCGCTTCCGCGGCGGAACGCGAGGCCCTTGCGCGCTACGGCCTCTCGATCGGGATGGCGTTCCAGCTCGTCGACGACCTCTTGGACCTTACCGGCGACGCGGCAACACTCGGCAAACCCGCGGGCGTCGACCTTGCGGCGGGGCTCCCGACCGCGCCCGCCCTCATCGCGCTCTCGTTCCCATTTCCGTCGAACGGTCACAAGGCGCGCGTCCGCGCCTTGGTCGAAGACCCACGCCGGACGCCGGCCGAGGACGCCGAGCTCCGCGAGCAACTCGTCGGATCCGGCGCGGTCGACGCCGCGCACCGCCTCGCGGCGGGCTACGTCCACGAGGCGAAGGCCGCGATCGGGGGGCTTGGGTCGCGCGAGGCGCGGCAGGCGCTCGCCGTGTTCGCGGACGCGGTGCTCGACCGCAAGAAGTGAATCAGCGGCTCCAGCCCTGCCGCTCGTCTTCGGAGACCGCCTTCCGTCGCCGGATCTCGTCGACCTTCACCCGGACGAGGCCGCCGTCCGCCGCCCGCTTGTAGATCGCGACCTCCTCGCGGAGCGTCCCTGAAATCCGGACCAGCGCGTGCCGGGCGCCGGCCTGGAGGACGACCGCGTCCTCGGCGCCCGAAAGCGCCGACTTTGCGTCCTCGCCCGCCCGGGCCGTACGGATCCGGACCCCTTCGGCTGACCGGTCTTCGAGGACGACCTCGGCCGTATGCCCCCCCTCCGACAGCACGACCCGCGGCGTCTTCGGTCCTTCCCCTTCCACGTCGGTCCCTCGCGCGGGCGGCAAACGGCGTCGCCGGATAAAGCTTGACGCGTACGCGAGCTTCGAGGCGCTGCCCAAAAAGCATATGCTTGCGGTTTCGGCGTCTTAAATAGAAATGTATTTACAGGGTAGCCCGGATGAAGCGGCAGGAGAGTGAGGAGAACCGTTGCGGGGCCTAGTGGTACTCCTGTGTCTACTCGCCTCGGCAGTGGCCGTGTCGTTCCTCCCTAGCGCGTTCACGACGGCTCCGGTCGTGACGCCTTGCCCTATGACGACGGGCCGACAGGTCTGCCAGGTGGAGGTCCAGATGCCGGGGGGGACCAACGACGCCCCGGCCGCGCTCGACATCACCATCTCGCGGCCCGGGGAGAACCGGTGGAACTCGACCCCCGAGAACGCGTGGCTCACCGTCGGATCCCCGAACCCGAACGACGCGCTGCCGCCCACGAACAGCACGCCGGCCACGAACAGGACGTTCATCCGTTTCGACTGGGCCGACGTGTCCGGGAACATCCCGCCGCTTTCGCGGGTCATCGAGGCCCGGCTCGACCTCGTCCTCGGCGACATCGACCGGGACGCGTCGAGCTCGGAGGCAAATCTCACCGCGAGCCGCCTCGCGCTCGACAACTGGAACGAGCAGACGATCCAGTTCGACTCGCCGGCGACGGAAACCGCGGTCCTCAACATCCCGCCAGGGATGGTGCCGGGGACCATCGGTCTCAACGTGACGCCGCATGTGGCCGAAGAGCTCGGCGTGACAGGACGCAGCAACACGAGCGGGTGGCGCCTCAGCGTCAACACGGAGGTCCCGCAACCGCAGGCCACGCCCGGCGCGGGCCCGCAGTTCATCAACCTCACCTTCGCTTCTTCGCAGAACGGGACCCCCGCGAACCATCCGAAGCTCGTGATCCGGTTCGACCCCGGCGACCCCAAGTTCCACGGTACGCAGCCGCTCCTTGTCTCGAACCACAACGTGACGCCCCTCGCCTCCACGTCGACGAGCACGCTCGTCGTCGACGAGACGGATCCCCTCTCGATCGAGGTGAAGCTCGATGGGGACTCGTTTGCGCAGTTCGACAACCGTCGGGCGACGGCCGTATCGACGCTCGCGCTCGTCGCCCCGGACGGCACGGTCGCCGCGAACCGGTCTCTCCCGCGGACGGGGAACCTCACGTACCGGATCACGAACGCGACGACGAACACCACGGACGCCTGGGGCCTCGAGCCGGGACGCTTCTACTCGTTCCACGCGTTCATCCAGGACTCCCAAGGGCGCGCGAACCGTTGGGATTCGCTTGCGGCCGACGACCGGGGAAACCACTCGACGCCGACCGGCATCTTCACCGCGCTCTTCGTGCGCGGGCACCGGATGGCCGGGCTCGAAGAGACGACGGACGACAACGACGTAGACAAGAACGTGGGCTCTCCTTCTTCGGGCTCGGCGTCGACCGACATCGCTTTCTCGATCGAAAACCGCAGGAGCACGAGCACCGCGTATCGCGTGGTGGTCCGGGTCGCCGACGGGTTCGACGGCGAGACGGTCCCGTTCACGCGGTCGAACCTCACGGTGCTGAATTCGGCCGGGGTCGCCCTCGCCTGCACGAACGACAACGAACTCGGCGGCCCGACGTTGAACTGCACGACGGCCTCGATCGCGGCCGGCGCAAGCGCGACGTTCGCGCTCCGCGCGACGGTCGGGTCCCACCTTGCTTCGGCGGGGACGGCGAACCTCACGTTCGAGACCCGCGGTCCGGCCGGCCACGCGAACGAGACCATCTCCGGCATCCAATCGACCCTCGAACTCCACGCGTTCGCGATCCCCCTGACGCGCGTCACCCCGTTCATCGTGATCGACGGGACGCTCACGACCGCCTCCCGGAGCGCGTACAACGCGAGCTTCGATCGCGCCTCGCTCGTGAGCCCGCAGACCACGGTCCACGCCGCCCACGCCCGGATGTCGGTGCGCAACGGAACCGCCATCGGGGACGAGACGTACTCGTTCCTCCGGTTCGACTGGACCGCGTGGGCGAACAACGGCACGATCCCGCGCCACTCTGCGGTCGTCGACGCGCAGCTCGTCCTTACGGTCCCGACCACGAGCCAGACCCCGCCGCCGCTCCGCCTCCGGAACGTCACGGAGGCGTGGTCCGAATCGGTGCCGGACATCGAGACCCAGGTCGACGCCGTGGACATCGCCCTGTCGCATGTCGGGAACAAGACCACCGCGAACGTCACCGAATCGGTCGCCCGGCACCTGCGCTTCTTCGGGAACACGACCACGTTCGGGCATCGGCTGAGCATCAACGTGGCGGGCCCGCAGTCCGTCCTCATCTTCCCGTGGGACGCCCCGAACGTGTCCGAGCGGGCCCGGCTGGAGTTGCGGATCGACCCCTTGCCGCCTCGGTTCTCGGAAGACGCGGGCAAGCCCCCCGTGATCGTGCAGACCCTCCGCAACCGATCGAGCTTCCCCTCCGGCTTCGTCATCGTGGATCCCGCCGACCGTCTGAACATCACGGCGAACTTCCAGAATCCCACGAACAGCGCGTCCCCCGACTACCCGTCGCCCCATTGGCCGGTCGAAAACCTGTCGACGGCCCGCCCCCTGTTCGTCGACCTCGCGATCTACGAGACCGGGACCGGGCCGGGGGGGACCCCCGCGGAGAACGTGAGCCTTGTCCGCGCGGCGCGCATCCCGGCAGAGAACATGACGTTCTTTTCGAACCGATCCGTCACGGGATTCGGGGACACGTGGAAGCTCACCCCGGGCAAGGATTACTACTTCCACGTCTTCGCGAACGACTCGGCGAACCAATCGAACTTCTGGAACTCGAGCGTGCCCACGGATGCGGGCAAGTACATCGGCTTCCCGGCGGTCCACTCCTTCCTCCGCATCCTGCCCTCCCGCATCACCGGCCTCGAGCCGACCCAGACCACGACGGGCGGCCCGAACGACCAACGGGCCGTCCGCGTCCTCTCGCCAGTCACGGTCGGCAACCCGGCCGCGACGATTGTGAACTTCACGATCCACAACCGGGTGACCGCTCCCGCGACCTACCGTGTCAGCGTTTCAGTCGATCACAGCTGGGACGGGGGCGCGACGTTCGACAAGACAAACTTCTCGCTCGTGGACGGGCCGCTCTCTTGCGCGACGCTCACGGCCCCCTGCGACACTCGCGTTTTCTCCGCGGCGGAGTTCCGGGTCCTCCAGCTCCGGGTCCAACCTGGCTCCGGCCGCAGCG
>JBQTJL010000047.1:0-6931 GCA_052387135.1 Methanobacteriota archaeon
AAAGGGTGCGGGGAAGGACGGGGCGGGCGCCCGGTCCCCGGCGGCCTGCGGCATCGACCACCGCGGCGGGGATCGTCTGACGGGAGAGGGCACGGCCGACCGCCTTCGGGAGCCCGCGCCCGGCCGCAAACACGAGGTCGCCGGATTCGTCGCGGACAAAGAGCGCGACGCGGACGCGGCCGAGCTCTTGCGCGACGAGGGACGATCCCCGCCGCGGTGGTCGATGCCGCAGGCCGCCGGGGACCGGGCGCCCGCCCCGTCCTTCCCCGCACCCTTTCGCGTTGGGGCGTCGCGTCCATTGGCGGGACGCCCCCCGCGTCGGTCGCAGGCCTGCTGCTTCGCGCGCAAGGGCGCTCCGAAGGCCTCCTCGTCGTCGCCGGGCCCCGGGACGGCCTTCCGGCACCCGCGCGCCGGTTCCTCGCCCGCGCGGCCCCGTCGCTCGCCCTCGTGCTTGCGAACCGCCGCCTGCTTGCGCAGGCCGAACGCGCCCGGGCGCACGCAAAGTCGAGCCGGCTCGTCCTTCGCGAGCTCTACGAGGAGGCCGGACGGAAGGCCGAAGAGTTCCTGACGCTCACCGAGATCGACCGGAAGCTCGCGTCGACCCTCGACCTTCCGGAGCTCCTCCAGACGATCTACGAGCAGATGGGCCGGCTCATGGACACGACGAACTTCTACATCGCGCTCTACGACGAGGAGCGCGAAGAGCTCACCTTCCCGATCTACTACGAGCGGGGCCGCGCGAAGCGCCGCGACGGCCGCCGGCTCTCCCGCGGGCTCACCGAATACGTGATCCGGACGAAGCGGCCGCTCCTCATCCGCCGCGACTACGAAGGGACCGTCCGCGAGCTCGGCATCTCCCCGTTCGGGCAGCCCGCGCGCTCCTGGATGGGCGTCCCGATGATGGCCGAAGGCAAGGTCCTGGGCGTCGTCGCGCTCTACAACATGCACCGCGAGGAGGTCTACGACGAAGGCCACCTCGGCGTCGTCTCCGCCTTCGCCTCGCAGGCCGCGGTCGCGATCCGGAACGCGGAGCTCTACCGGCTCGTGCACGAGAACGAGGAGCGGTACCGCACGGTGCTCGAGACCGCGAGCAAGGCGCGCCAAGGCGTGGCCCTCCTCGAGGACCGCGAAGGCTCCGAGGGCGTCTACGCGTACGTGAACGAGGAGTTCGGGCGCATCCTCGGCCACGCGCCGGAGGACCTCCTCGGCCAGTCCTTCTCGGACATCGTCGCGGAAGAGGACCTCGAGCGGGTCCGCGACATCTACGAGCGGCGCCTGCGCGGGCTCCCCGTCCCGCTCACGTACGAGACCCTGCTCGTAAGGAAGGACGGCGAGCGGGTCCCGGTCGAGGTCTCGGCGTCGACCGCCGCCTTGGGCGAGCGCCGCACGACCGTCGCGTTCGTCCGCGACATCTCGGAACGAAAGCGCGCCGAGGCCGCGCTCCGGGCGTCCGAGGAGCGGCTCCGCGACATCGTGGAGCATTCGACGAATCTCTTCTACGCGCACACGCCGGACCACCGCTTGACGTACGTCTCCCCGCAGACCCGCCAGTTCTTCGACTGCGAGCCCGAGGAGGCGCTCACCCTCTGGACCGAGTTCGCGACGGAGAACCCCGTGAACCGCCTCGGCCTGGAGCTCACCGAGCGCGCGATCGCGACGGGGGCCCGGCAGCCGATCTACGAGCTCGAGCTCGTGGGGAAGAAAGGCCGCACGATCTGGGTCGAGGTGAACGAGGCCCCGATCGTGAAGGACGGCGAGACGATCGCGATCGTGGGGGCCCTCACGGACATCACGGAGCGGAAGCGCGCGGAGACCGCGCTCCAGGAGAAGAACCGCGTCGTGGCGCTGCTGCAGCGCGTGTCGGCCGCGGCGAACGAGGCGCCCACGGTCGAGGCGGCGCTGAAAACGACCCACGACCTCGTCTGCGCCCACACCGGGTTCCCGGTGGGGCACGTCTATCTTGCGACGCCGGACGGCGCCTCCCTGGTCCCGACCGCGATCTGGCACTTCGCGGACGCGAACCGGTTCGACGCGTTCCGCCGCGCGACGGAGGCGACGCGCCTTGCCCGCGGCGCCGGGCTCCCCGGCCGGATCCTGGCGGCGGTCGAGCGCACGTGGATCCCGGACATCGCGGCGGATCCCGGCTTCTCGCGGGGCACGGCGGCGCGGCGCGTGGGGATCCGGGGCGCGTTCGGGTTCCCCGTCCTCGTGGGAAACGACGTGGCCGCGGTCGCCGAGTTTTTCTCGACCGAGTCGACGGCCCCCGACGAGAGCCTGCTCGAGGTCCTCGGGAACATCGGGACCCAGGTGGGGCGGGTGATCGAGCGCGAGCGGGCCCGCGAGCTCCTCCGCGAATCCGAGAACAAGCTCCGCGACATCGTGGAGAGCGTCCCGCTCGGGATCACGTACCTTGACGCCGAAGGGCGGATCACGTACCAGAACCCCGAGATGGAGACGATCTCCGGGGTCCCGGTCGACGAACCGTCCCGCGCGATCGGGGCCTCGATCTTCGACCTTCCGAGCATGCGCGAGAACCGCGAGCTCCGCGACCGCGTCGAATCCCTGTTCCGCGGGCACGCGTTCTCCGAGTTCGAGACAGGGATCGAGACCCTCTACGGCCGGACGTTGGTGCTCGCGGTCTCCGGCGTGCCGCTTCGGGCGGAAGGCTCCGGCGTCCACGGGGCCGTGCTCCTTGCCCGCGACGTGACCGAGGTCGCCGAGCTCCGCCACCGCCTCGAACGCCATGCGGAGGACCTCGAGCGCGCGGTCGAGGAGCGGACCCGCGAGCTCTCCGACGTGAACCGCGAGCTCGCGCAGGCGAAGCGGAACCTCGAGATCATCTACGAGTCCACGATCGACGGCTTCCTGTTCGTCGACCGGGACCAGCACCTGGTCTCCGCGAACACGCGCTTCTGCGAGATCTTCGGGTTCACGCTGGAGGACGTCCTCTCGAAGGAGCCCGACTGGGTCCGGCAGGCGGCCCGTCGGCGCTTTGCGCGCCCCGACGAGTTCGACCGGGGCCTCGTCGTCTACGATAACGAGGAGGAGGTGTTGGACCAGGAGATCGAGCTCGTGGAGCCGGTCCGCCGGATCGTGCACGAGCACTCGGAGCCGATCTTCGACCCCGAGGGCCGCTACCTCGGCCGCGTCTGGACGTACCGCGACGTGACCGAGAAGAAGGAGCTCGAACGGACGCTCCGGGAGCGGACGAACCTCCTCGAGAAGGTCATGGCGAACACGGGCGACGGCGTGTTCGTGCTCGACCCGCAAGGCAACTTCCTCTTCTACAACCGCAAGATGGAGGAGATCACGGGACAGGCCGCGAGCGAGGCGATCGGGATGTCGTTCCTTGCCCCGGCGCTCCTTTCGAGCTACCCCGACGACAAGGTCCGCGAGTTCGAGGCCCTTTCGCAGCGGTTCCTCTCGGGCGAGGCGCTCGCGGGCTACGAGGTCGCGCTCCCGCCGATCCCGCCCCGGATCGACGAGCGCACGGTCCTCGTCTCGGCCGCGCCGATGCAGGAAGAGGGGCGCGTGAGCCTCGTCGTCGGCACCGTGACGGACATCACGGACAGGAAGCGCCTCGAGCAGGAGCTCCTCCGGTACACGCGGCACCTCGAAGAGGAGGTCGAGAGCCGGACCGCGCGCTTGATCCAGAGCGAGAAGATGGCCGCGCTGGGCCAGCTCGTGGCCGGCGTCGCGCACGAGATCAACAACCCCCTCGCGTTCGTGAAGTCGAACTCCGAGTCGATCCTCGAGCTCGTCGAGGACGGCGCGCGCGAGCTCGCCGCCGTCTCGGAGTCCCGCCGCGGGTCGTTCCCGGAGGCGGAGGACTTCGCGACGCTCTGCGGCGAGCTCCGCACGCTCGTCCAGCGGAACATGAAAGGGATCGAGCGGATCGCGGGGATCGTCCAGTCGCTCCGGAACTTCGCCTCGCCGCAGCCCGCCGGCGAGGACCGCGAGGACGTAAACCAGGTCCTTCGGGACACGGTCCACCTGTTCCGGCCGCAGTTCCGCGACCGGATCACGGTCGAGGAGGAGTACGCCGCGCTGCCGCCCTTGCGCCTGAACGTCGGCGCGATGAGCCAGGTCGTGATGAACATGCTGGTGAACGCGGCGCAGGCGATCGAAGGCACCGGCACGATCTGGGTCCGGAGCCGGAGGCTCGGGCGCGAAGCGGCGATCGAGGTCCAGGACACCGGCTCGGGGATCCGCCCGGAGCACATCGAGCGGATCTTCGATCCGTTCTTCACGACGAAGGCCCGCGGCTCGACCGGCCTCGGGCTCGCGATCAGTTTCAACATCGTGAAGGAGCACGGCGGCACGATCTCGGTCCGTTCCGAGCTCGGCCGCGGCACCACCTTCACCGTTCGACTCCCCTGGGAGGTACCGACGTGAGCGGCGAAGCCCCTGGAATGGACAAAGAGTTCAGCATCCTGATCGTGGACGACGAGGAAGAGGTCCTGGACGCGCTCGAGTTCACGCTGAAGCGAGCGAAGACCTTCCGCTGCCGGATCCAGAAGGCGGCAAACCCCCAGGACGCGCTGCCGCTCCTCGCCAAGGAGGAGTTCGACCTCGTCCTTGCGGACTACCGGATGCCGAACATGACGGGCGTCGAGCTCCTCCGGCGGGTGAAGGAGAAGCACCCGAGGACGGTGCGCGCGCTCATCACGGGGTACTCGGACGTGGAGATCGCGATGGAGGCGATGGAGCATGCGAAGATCCACTACTACGTCCAGAAGCCGTGGAACAACGAGGAACTGAGGCTCACCGTCTACGAGGCGCTGAAGCGGGACTGGCAAGCATGACGCTCACCGAAGTCGTGTTCGAGGTGGACCGGGAGGACTACGAGCTCTGCCGGTTCACGAGCGACCACCCCGAGACGCGGATCGTGTACCGCGTCGTGGGCTCGCCGGACGAAGGGAGCCTCCGCGGCCTCTACACGGCGGTCGCGGGCGGCGACATCGCGACCGGCCTCGTGAAGCGGATGCAGGCGTCCGACCGGTACGACGAGGTCGAGGTCGCAAGCCTCACGCCGTACGCGGTCGTCGTCCGCACGGAGACCGGGAAGGCGAAGGCGCGGGGCGAGCCCGCGACGCTGCTTGCAGACGCGTTCGGGCGCGACACGATCGTGGAGCCGTTCGTCTTCCAGAAGGGGCGCCTCCGGATCAAGCTCGTCTCCCCCCGCCGCCTCGAGACGCGGGACGTCGTGGAGCGCCTGCAGAGCCTGAAGAAGGAGGCCGGCTGGTCCGAGTTCCGCGTGGTCCGCGTGGGCTCGTTCGACCCGGTCGAGCTCGCCTACCGTCTCCGCCGCGTCCTCTCGCTCCAGCAGGAGGAGCTCGTGCGGCTCGCCGTCCTCATGGGCTACTACGAGACGCCGAAGCGGTGCAACCTCGAGGACATCGCGCGCCGGCTCGGGCTCTCCGTCTCTCCGGTCCACAAGAAGCTCAAAGAGGTCGAGCACCTGCTGATCCACGCGTATCTTGACCCCACGAGCGTGCCGGTCCAGCACTCGGCCCCGCGGCGCGCGCCCCGGACGAGCCGGATCCCGACCGCGGGTGCCATGCGCGAGGTCACGCTGCTACTCAAGAAGCAGGAATACGAGGCCATCGCATTCACTGCAAAATACAAGAACACGCGCGTGATCTTCCACCCGCTACACGACACCGAGGAGGGCGCGCAGACCCTGTTCATCGTCGTCGCAAGGGCGCCCGAATACCAGGAGTTCCTGAAGGACTTCGCCGAATCGCCCCGCGTGAAGAAATTCGAGGTCTTGGCCGAAGACCCGGACCACGTCTCGCTCCTTGCGCTGACCGAGTTCTCGCCGCGCTCCCGGGCCCTGGCGGAGATCCACGGCGGCGCAAACCCGCTCGCGGAGCTCTTCGCCACGTTCGGCCGCGACACGTATCTCAAACCGGTCGTGGTCGAGGCGGGCGCCGCGATCCTCAAGGTGGTCGTGACGCGCCGCGTCTCGGACGAGGACCTGATCCAGCGCTTCGAGAGCCTCTGCCGCGAGACCAAATGGGACGAATACGAGGTCTTGGGCGTCCGCGACGTCTCGCTCGAGTCGACCCTCGTGGGGTCGGGGAAGGGCGAGGAGATCACGGCGCGGCAGGAGGAGGTCCTACGGATCGCGCACGCGTTGGGCTACTACCGGACGCCCCGCGAGTGCACGCTCGAGGACATCTCGAACACGCTCGGAATCTCGACGAACGCGGTCCACAAGAACCTGACCGCGGCCGAGCAGAAGATCCTGCAGAACTATCTCGGGACGCAATAGACGGGCGGACCGCCTTCGGCGGGCGATCGACCTTTCGGTGCGCCCCCCGCCACGGTTCGGGGAAAACCTGGATGCGGTGGGAGCTGCCTGCCCCCACGGGCTCTGCTAGCGGCCGAGCGACCCCGGGGAGCGAGGCGCAGGGCGCGTACGCGCCCTAGCGGCCTGGGACGCCGTCGGTCGACGTCGACAATCCCGGTTGCCCACGGTCGACGTGGGTCAGCAGACGCTAGTCGACGCTCGGTGGCGGAGGTGGGTCTGGCGACGTGCCTGAGCGGGTGGGCCCGCTGTTCGAGCGCCCCGCAGCCCGCGCTCCCACGCTCCGCCCGGCGCCGCAGGCGCCGCTCCGCCGGCAACGCACAGGAGTAGAGCCCTCGGCCTGCAATGCACCGGAACATGGCGCTCCGCCCGGCGCCGGAGGCGCCGCTCCGCCGGCAAAGCGGATGAGCGAGGCTCGCGGGCAACGTGTCGCTTACATTTCACACGATCTCACAAGTGGATTTTCACCCAAGTTCGTAGATGGGGGTCAACGGCGCGTTGACACTTGCGTACCCTATTGCCCGGAAGCAGAAGCTAGAAATATGACACGGTCCCAACTTCCGTCTAGAAACTTTCAACCACCGGGTTGACAGGTCGATACAAAGGGGGAGGATTCGA
>JBQTJL010000048.1:0-7891 GCA_052387135.1 Methanobacteriota archaeon
GCATCGCGTACGGTTGGGCGACGCCGGGCCGGCAGGACAAATGGGGCATGTTCAAGATGGCGGCCTGGATCGGATTGGTCCTCGCGATCATCCTAGGGCTCATCGGGTATCTCTTCGACGCAAACCCGCTTGGGCTCGAGACGCAAGGGATCCTCGGCACGATCGTCGCGATCGTGATCCTATCCGTCCTCTTCGTCGTCGGCACCTGGATCGGCGACCTCATCGAAGGGATGACCGCCCGCCGGCCCGCGTGAAGGACCGCGGGGCCGTCCTTCGGCCGTACGCCGGAGGATGAAAAAACGGGATGCCCTCCGGGGACGCCTCGGGACCTTGAGAACTGGTCCCGATGGCATCCGCCCCCCGCTCCGGCATCCTGACCCTCTTCGTGCTTTCGACCGCCCTCGCGTTCGGGCCGCACCTTCCCGCGCCGGCCGGAGCCGCCGCGGACCTGGAGGACGTCCTTCTCGTCGACCTCTGGAACGTGGACGTCCCCGACGCGGGCGCGGCGCCGGCCTTGTACGTCCACGTGGCCGTGCCGGAAGCGGGCGCCGCGGCGACGGCCGAGGTCGCGCCGGCTTCGCTCCTTGCGGAGCGCTTCGTCGTTCCGGTGCCCGGTTCTCCCCGTGTCGACGTGTATCTCGGAATCTGCACGGTGGATCCCGTCGCCGGGGCCGGCGCGCCGACGGCCGGGGGCGACCCCACGCTGCTCGTCGGAGCCGAGGAGCCCCTCCGGACGCCCTACGGGCGCGCCGTGGCCCGCGAACACCGTCTCGCCCAGGGCGCTCGTCTTGCGGAACGCTGCGCCGACGTGGCCCCCGGCGGGTCCGCGGACCCGATCGCGTACGAGGTCGTCCGGTACGACACCGTCTCGGGGGCCGCGGTCCTGCTCCCCCGAGACGTCGCAGGTTCTTCGGATTGCGTCGAATGCCCCGGAACCCTTAGCGGGCACCTCGGGCGCCGCGTCCTCGGGCCCGAAGCGTCGTGGAGCTTCGGCACGTGCCGCGCCTTCGCGGTCGGTCCCGCGACGCGGATCGGCGACTGCCTTCCCCCGCTCCTTTCCTCGCCGCCGGGGCCCGGGCCGGTCCCGATGTCGGGGCCCCTCGACACGGACCCGGACGACGACGGGATCACGAGCCTCACCGAGGTCGAGAAGCCCCTCCTCGGCGGCTACGGCACGAACCCGCAGCTTGCCGACAGCGACGACGACGGGTGGCCCGACGGCTTCGAGGTGGGCCTCACCGCGATCGAGAACGGGGCGACGACGGACCTCTTTGGCAAGATCAAGTGCGTCTCGGACGGCGTCGTGCGGACGACGACGCGGGCTTCGTGGAAATCCGCGAGCGTCGCGGACAGCATCGTGCGGGCCGCCCTCGACCCGGACGTCCGCGACCACGACGCGGACGGCGTCCCCGACGGCGTCGAGGACATCGACTACGACGGGACCCGGGACCTCGGCGTCGAGACGAGCCCGAACGACCTTGATTCGGACAACGACCAGCTCGCGGACGGCCGCGAACTCCGCATCTTCGGCGGGGTCGGGTTCTGCAAGGTCTGGAGCGAGGGCCAGCTCGGCGGCTGGTCGTCCGCGAACCCGTTCGAGACGAATCCGCTCGACGGGACGACGGACGCGGACGCCATCGTCGACGGGCGCGACGTGCACCCCCGCGTCGACGTCACGTTCAAGGTCCTCCCGAAGGACATCCTGAACCACTGCGATTCGGACCCGCTCGACAGCCCCGACGCGTACGAGCTCTTCCTCGAGGTCGAACTTCGCGTCGGCGGGACCGTGATCACGGACCGCGCGCCGGATTCGGGGACGGTCTCGATCCCGGACGGTTCGCGGCGCTCGATCACGAACCTCGCGTTCGTCGCGGCCGAGATCGTGGACGACATCCAGCACTGGGAGGCCACGGTGAACCCGATCACCGGTCAGACCGACCCCGGGACCGTCGCGGTGAAGCTCGAGGCGTTCGACGCGGACTCCTCGCCGCTGCGCGGCGGGTCCGACCAGCTCGACCTCTGGCCCATCGCGGGCGGCGGGAAGGCCTGGCGCCACAACCACAAGATCGTCTCGGGCGTCCCCGGGCAGACCGAACCCGAGGTCCCTGCGCAGGCGACCGGCGTCGGCGACGGGAATTCCTGCGACGGGAACGACAACGACTGGGACGTGACGATGAACCTCGCGATGTGGGACAACGTGCCCGAGTACTACTACTCGCAGGCCCGCGCCGCGCTCCAAGCGGGCGGCGCCGTGATCCCGAACCCGCCCGGCGTGGGCTGGGGCGAGAACTAGAGGATGACCTTATGCGACCCCCCAAACGACGACGAACGGCGATGACGATGATCGCGGCCCTCGGCGTGCTCGTTGCGACGAGCCCGGGCGCCTCGGCGACGATCTTCGCGGCGGAGGGGATCCTCCGCGGCGGAGGCGGCGTGTGCACCAAGGACAACGTGATCCACGGCGAAGGCTCCTGGGCCTGGGAGACGACCGGCGAGGGACCGTTCTACGTCGAGTGGACCATGGTCGTCACGTACGACGACCGCTGCACGATCTCCGACTACGTCTGTGACATCCACGTCCGGGACAGCCCGTTCGTGGTCGACGGAAGCGACGCCCGCGTGACGTATCACCGTCACCCCTGGTCGGACACGAGCGCCGAAGGGGACTACCGCGGCGTCTCCTTCTTTGGCGGCAACGGCTCGTGCGGTCCCTGCTCCGTGTGGGTCGAAGGCTTCGTCGGCGGCCTGTTCTACATCCGGGGAAGCGGGGCGGCCGACGGCGACTAGCCCCGAGACCTTGGACGGGGGCCGACGGCGGGCCTCGCGTGCGCGCGCACGCGCGACTTATATATAGGCAAACGCGGTTTTCCGCGCGATGCCCGAGGACCCGCCCGCCCCGGAACCCGGTTCCGGGACCCCCCCGTCGTCGACGCCGGTCGTCGCGGCGCAGGTCGTGCCGCGGTCGATCGAGACGGAGATGCGGGCCTCCTACATCGACTACGCGATGTCCGTCATCGTCGGGCGGGCGCTCCCCGACGTCCGGGACGGCCTGAAGCCGGTCCACCGGCGGATCCTCTACGCGATGAACGACATGGGCCTCACCGCGGACAAGCCCATGCGCAAGTCGGCGAGGATCGTCGGCGAGGTCTTGGGCAAGTACCATCCGCACGGCGACATGGCGGTCTACGACACCATGGTTCGGATGGCGCAGGACTTCTCGCTCCGCTACATGCTCGTCGAGGGCCAAGGGAACTTCGGCTCGCTCGACGGCGACAACCCGGCCGCGATGCGGTACACCGAGGCGCGGCTCTCGAAGATCGCGGGCACGGTGCTCGCGGACCTCGACGAGGAGACGGTCGACTTTGCGGACAACTTCGACGCGACGCTCAAAGAGCCGCTGGTCCTTCCGGCGCTCCTCCCGAACCTCCTCGTGAACGGCTCCTCGGGGATCGCGGTCGGGATGGCGACGAACATGCCGCCGCACCAGCTGGGCGAGGTCGTGGACGCGGTGGTCCTCTCGATCGACAACCCCCAGTGCACCGTGGACGAGCTCATGAAGAAGCTCCCGGGCCCCGACTTCCCCACCGGCGGCATCATCCAAGGCCACCGGGGGATCGTCGAGGCGTACTCGCTCGGCCGCGGGATCATCCGCGTCCGGGCCCGGACCGATGTCGAGGAGGTCGGCGGGCGGTTCCGCATCGTCGTCACCGAGATCCCGTACATGGTGAACAAGTCGAACCTGCTCAAAGAGATCGCGGAGCTCGTGAAGGACAAGGTCTTGACCGACATCTCGGACCTTCGCGACGAATCGAACCGCGAAGGCGTCCGGGTCCTGATCGAGCTCAAACGCGACGGGATCCCCGAGGTCGTGCTGAACCAGCTCTACAAGCACACGGCGCTCGAGACCTCCTTCGGGATCCTGAACCTCGCCTTGGTCGAGAACCAGCCGAAGGTCCTTCCGCTCCGCGACATCCTGCGCCACTACGTCGAGCACAGGAAGGTCGTCGTGACGCGGCGCACGACGTTCCGCTTGAAGAAGGCGAAGGAACGCGAGCACCTCGTCGTGGGCCTGATCGACGCGGTCGCGAACATCGAACGCGTGATCCAGGTCATCCGGGAGTCCCGCGACGTCGAGGAAGCGAAGGGGCGCTTGATGCGCCGCGACGGCTTCGCCCTCCGGCCGGAACCCTCGGTCACGGTCGGGCTCTCCGAAGCGCAGGCGAAGGCCGTATTGGACATGCGCCTTGCGAAGCTCACGAGCCTCGAGATCCAAGGCCTCCGCGACGAGCTCGGCGAGCTTCGCCGCACGATCTCGGAGCTCGAGGCGATCCTCGCCTCCGAGCCGCGCGTCCTCGAGATCATCAAGACCGAGCTCTTGGCGCTCAAGGCGAAGTTCAACGACAAGCGCCGCACGACGATCGTCCAGGAGTCGGGCGAGATCGTGATCGAGGACCTGATCCCGGACGAGACGGTCGCGGTCTTGGTCACGAACACGGGCTACGTGAAGCGGGTCCCGGTCCGCGAATACCGCTCCCAGAACCGCGGCGGAAAGGGCTTGATCGGGATGGAGACCAAAGAAGAGGACCACGTCACGGACGTCTTCATCTGCGGGACCCACGAGTACGTGATGTTCTTCACGAACAAGGGCAAGGGGTACTGGCTCAAGGCCTTCTACGTGCCCGAGGGCGACCGGTACAGCAAGGGGAAGCCGATCGTGAACATGCTCCAAGGGCTCGAGGCGGGGGAGAAGGTGCAGGCTTCGATCCCCGTGAAGGAGTTCTCGGCCGAGAAGTTCCTCCTCTTTGCGACGCGGAACGGCATCGCGAAGAAGACCCCGCTCGACGCGTACGCGAACGTGCGCGTATCTGGCATCAAGGCGATCAAGCTCGACCTCGGCGACGCGCTGGTCGGCGTCGCCGTGACGGACGGGCGCTCCGACGTGATCCACACTCGGCCGGCCGGCCGCGCGACGCGGTTCCACGAGGACGAGCTCCGCGCGATGGGGCGCGACGCGACCGGGAACATCGGCATCCGGATGGACGAGGGCGACGAGGTCGTGGGGCTCGCGGTCGTGCGGCCGGACGACACGGCGCACCTTCTTTCGATCACGGAGTTCGGCTTCGGGAAGCGGACGCCGATCGGCGAGTATCCGCTTAAGCACCGCGGCGCCCACGGCGTCATCAACCTCAAGGTCACCGAGAAGAACGGCCGCGTCGTCTCGGTCCTCCGCGTCGAGGAGAACGACGAGATCCTCGTGACGACCGCGAGCGGCCAGACGATCCGCTGCCCCGCGAACACGATCCGGGACACGGGGCGGAACGCGCAAGGGGTCGTCGTGATGCGCCTCGAGGAAGGCGACCGCGTGATCGCGGTGGCGCGCCTTTCGCCGGAGGACGCGGCGCACGGCGCGCCCGAAACCGGGATGCCGCCGCCCGGCGCGGTCCCGCGCCCCGGCGAGCCGCCGGCCCCGAGCCCCGCACCCGAGCACGCGGTCGAGTGAGTACGTACTTTCTACTTACAAAATAAGTATTCACGCAGAAAGCAGGGCACCGAGGGCGCGTCCGGCCCACGTCGAGGCAAGGCACGCCGCGACCGTCGTCGTCACGTAGGTGGCGGCCGGCACGACCGCCTGCGCTTCAAGGAGCGCGATCGTCTCGAAGGCGAACGCGCTCATCGTGGTGAAGCCACCGAGGACGCCGGCGGCGATCACGGTCCGGTGGTGGGGCGCGATGCCGCCGACCCCCAGTCCGCCGAGAAGGACGACGCCGATCGCGAAGCAGCCGGCGACGTTCACGGCGAAGGTCCCCCACGGGAACGCGCCCTTCCCGAGAGCCTCCTGGACGAGGAATCGGGCGGCGCCGCCAAGAGCGGAGCCGGCCGCGACGAGCCCTACGAGCTTCCAGTCCATCCGAATCCGCGAGTGCGGGCCGGGAGGGATATATCCTTCGGTGCCGTTTGCCCTCCGTGCGTCCGCCCCCCGCCTTCGCCCTCGCCTTCGCCTTCGCCGTCGCGGTCGGCGGCTGCGTCTCGCCCGAGCCCTCCTCGCCGCCCGCAAACGACACCGGTTCCGGCTCCCTGCTCCCGGCTCCCGGCTTCCCGGCGGTGGACAGCGTCGCGATCGGCCTCGACACGCCGTGGGACCTCGCGTTCTCGTCGGACGGCCGCATCTTCGTGACCGAGCGCCCGGGCCGGATCCGCGTGGTCGACGCGACCGGAACGCTCCTTGCAGACCCTTGGGCGACGATCGACGTCGCGGAGGTCTCGGAGTCCGGGCTCATGGGGATCGCGCTGCACCCGGACTTTCCGGAAACGCCCTCCGTGTACGCGTACTATACGTACGGCGTCTCGGGCGAGACGCCGCTCTTGAACCGCCTCGTCCGGTTCACGGAGCAGGGCGGTCGCGGCGTGCGCCCCGAGACGTTGCTCGACGGAGTCCCCGGCGCGCCGATCCACGACGGCGGCCGGATCCGGTTCGGGCCGGACGGCCTCCTCTACGTCACCGCGGGGGACGCGGCGAACCCCGCGAACTCCCAGAACGACGCGGTCTTTGCCGGAAAGGTCCTTCGGGTGACGCCGGACGGCGACGCGGCCCCCGGGAACCCGACGCCGGGCTCGCCCGTCTTCACGAAGGGGCACCGGAACCCGCAAGGGCTCTGCTTTACCCCCGACGGCCGGCTCTATTCGGTCGAGCACGGGCCGGACACCGACGACGAGCTGAACCTCCTCGTCGCGGGCGCAAACTACGGATGGCCGCTTTCGCGCGGGGAGGACGGCGGGCCCGGGTTCACGCCGGCCTTGAAAAGCTGGACGCCGACGATCGCGCCCGGCGGGTGCGCGTTCTACGAGGGCCACCTCTACTTCGTCACGCTGAAGGACCGCGACCTTCGCCGCCTCACGATCGACCCGGCGGACCCCGAGACGGTCACCGACGAGGAGGTCCTCTTCGACAACGAGTACGGGCGCCTCCGCGGGATCGAGGCCGGGCCCGACGGGGCGCTCTACCTTACGACCTCGAACAAGGACGGGCGCGGGGATCCGGACGAGGGGGACGATCGGATCCTGCGCATCCGATTCTCGTAGCGCGGTGACGAGGCTTCGCCGTGACAAGTGATGCGCCACGTGCCGGCCCGCCGCCGCATCACTCATCACGAATCACAATCAGAGTTCGGCCATCTCCGCAAGCCGCAACCGCCGCCCCACCTTGCAGAACAGGGGTTCGCCCACCTTCACGATCCGGAGCGAGGTCCCGGCCGCGACGGCGGACGGGAAACAGTGCCGGCGGTACGGGCACCCGACGCCGCAATCGACGGGGTGGTGCGTGTAGCCGGTGCCCCGCGTCTGGATCTCGGGGAGGGACACGAGGAGGGGGAGTTCCTCGACCTCGACCACGCGCATCCCGGCTTCGTGGAGGTCGCCGGGGCAAGGGTGCTCGACCTCGCGGACCTTCGTGACCCGGTACCGGTGCCCCGTCTCGAGGTTCTGGCACACCTTGAAGAGGCGGCAGCCCTCGCACTCGGCGACGGCCCCTTCGGCCGCAAACGTGGCGCCTTCTTTGGCCCATGCCGCGCCGACGAGCGTGACGGTCACCGTCACGCCACCCGCGTCGTCCGCACCGCGTTCCACGCGGCCTCTCGGGACATCCCGGAGTCGCCGAGGATCGTGTAGCGGTCGGGCCGGATCAAATGCGCGGTCGAGAGGGCCTCGACGATGGTCTCCGCGGGGATCCCCAGCTCCTTCGCCGTGGTCGGGGCCCCGACCGTCGCGAGGGCGTCCCGGAGGCGCTGCCAGTCGCCGCCGTGGAGATGCATCGTGAGGATCGAGGCGAGCCCGCATTGCTCGCCGTGGAGGGCGCGGCCGGGTGCCAACCGGTCGAGCGTGTGGCTCACCATGT
>JBQTJL010000049.1:0-1721 GCA_052387135.1 Methanobacteriota archaeon
GGTGCCGGCCTCGTGGCCGACGACGCCCTTGCAGCGGTGGAGGTGCCGGATCCAATCCATCCGCGGGAGGCGCGCGCCGTCGCCGATGCGGACGTTCACGCGGAGGCCGTACTTCGGCGCGATGTCCTGCACGACCTCGGCGAGGAGGTCGCGATCGCGGTGGCCAAGGTAGTACGGGTACGGGTCCCCCGTCATGTCGAGATCGATGTCGCGAGGCTGCGCGCGGAACTCCGGAGGGAGCCGATCGAAGAAGCCCGCGTGAAGCGCCGGCGGCAGCGACAGGATCCGGTCCCGCGGGAAGAACGGGCGGTACGCCTTCTCCGCGACGTCCTGGGAAAACTGCGAGACGACGAGGTCCGCGCGGAGGACCGACGCCATCGCGAGCTTGTCCTTGAGGACGCGATATTCGTTCTCGAGGAAGAACACCTTCGGGGCCGCGATCTTCGCCGCGGGCTGGAGCGCCGCAAGGCTCCACGGGTCGTTGTTGCGGTAGTAGAACCCGTAGGGAAAGACGACGAGCTCCCAGGTCTTGCGCGCCGCACGGCGAAGTGCGAGGACGAGCTTCAGGTTCCGCCGCGTATCCACGGTCGTCGTCTCGAGCCGCGGGTGTTCGAGGAACGCCTCCGTCCAGTCCGAATGGTAGGAGAGGGAGCCGTCGTGGTCGTGGCCGGTGAGGAGGAGCGTCCTAAGCCGGTTCGTGGCGGCACCCCCAGTTCCGGTACCACTCCGCGAAGGCGAACGCGCGCCAGAGGACCTTTCCTCGGGAGGCGCCGCGCCGGTTCTCATCGAGGAGCCGGCGGACGCCCGCGCCATCGAGGTAGCGCTCGACGCCGGGGACCCGAAGGCCCTCCTCGAAGCGGAGCACGACCGCAGGGTCGCGGAAGAGCTTCGACCAGTCGAACGAGAACCCTCGCTTCTCGCGGAAGGCGAACGCGTCGCCGAAGAGGTCGGCCGCGATCCGCTTCAAGGGGTATTTTCCTCGGGCCTCGAGCTTGTGGGCGAGCGGCGTCCGCAGCGCTTGGTCCACCATGTCTGGGTCGAGGAGGGGGACGCGGACCTCGAGCGAGTTCGCCATGCTCGCGCGGTCGACCTTCTCGAGGATCGATGGGAGATAGGTCCTGTAGTATACGTACATGAGGCGCTCGACGGCATCGGGCCGGGCCGAAGGGATTGCGGCGGCCACGTCCCTGCGGAACTCGCGGGCCGCGGCCGGCGCGGATTTCCGCGCGGCGATGAGGTTGTTGATCCGGGGGTCGGCGTGTTCCGGAACGACGTCGTCGTCCCGGAGGTGGTTCTCGAGCTGGCCGGCGTAGCGGACCCAGGACGGAACGAGGAGCCTTGCGCCGCGGTTTGCGACCCGCGAGCGCTGCACGAGTCCGAACGCCGCCGCAAGCAACCGCCGGGCGCCCGGGAGGGGCACGCGCCGACGCAACCGGGCGAAGCGGAGGGCGGACTCGAACGCAGTGTCGTACCCCGCGAAGTTCTCGTCGCCGCCGTCCCCCGAGAGGACGACCTTGTAGCCGGCGTCCGCGACCGCGCGCGAGACGAGGAACGTCGGAAGGATCGAGGCGTCGGCAAGCGGCACGTCGACGTTCGCCAAGGCCGCGACGCAATCATCGGCCGTCGGGCGATACGGCACGTAGCGCTTCTTCAGGCCGTCGAGCGCGGCGACCTCGGTCCAGCGCTGCTCCGACCATTCGTCGTCCGAGTGGAGGTGGAAC
>JBQTJL010000050.1:0-1580 GCA_052387135.1 Methanobacteriota archaeon
TTTAGAAGAAGGGCCGATGAGGGGGCGCGATGCTGAAGTGCGGGAAGTGCGGCCGGAAGATCGACGCAAACGAGATCAAGTTCCGGGCCGGCGATTATCCGCAATCCCCGTTCCTCTGTCCCGATTGCGCACGTCAACTTGGGATCTGAGCGTGGGCGGTGCGATCGTTTCGCGCATGGGGGCTTTCGTCGTCGCCTCGGTAGTCGCGGGTTGACTGGCTTCCACTTCGTGTTGGTCTTCGTTCCGCCGCCGGACCTTCGCCTCGCGGCGTCTGGGGCTCGCTGGCTTCGTCGTCCTCGGCTCGGTCGTCGCGGCCTCTTTGTGATGTTACTGGAGGCCGCTCCTCCCTCGCCTCGGACTCCTTGCCATCGAGCCCCATCCGCTCGCGATGCTCGGTCCGGCGGCGGGGAAAGACGACGACGCTTCTCACGCGGAGGATGGCCGGTCGAGCGAACCATGAGGCGGAAGGTTAAGTCCTCTCCGGCCGTCCAGGACGGGAACATGGCAAAGAAGCCCCGCCGGCGCAAGTCCTCGATCCGCTCGGCGAGCAAATTGCAGGAGCGGGAACTCCTCGCCGCCGCCGAGGCCCTCTACCAGGACCCGTCGCCGATCAAGCCTCGATGCACGCACTGGAGCCTGTTCGGCTGCGTCGGATCCGAGGCGAAGGACGTCGAGAAGGTCTTCGCGGCGCGGGACGACGAGGCGAAGCTCCAAGGGTTCCTCCGGAAAGGCGGCAAGATCGCGCGGGCCTATGCGGCGACGCTGCTGCTTCGTCACCATGGCGAGGCGCCCTACCTTGCGCAGATGCGCACGCCGCGGGGGATGGTCGCGTATGCGCTCCGACGCGGGGCCGCCCCTGAAGAACTGGTCGGCGTCCAATATTCCGAAGACCCGGTCCTGCGGCTCGTCGCGGTCCTTCGTCATGCGAAGCGGGGAAAGACGATCTACTCGCTCGAGAAGGGCGGCCTCGTCTGCGCGGGGCGGAGCGGGGCGCCTCCGGCGGAGTTCGTCGCCGAGGCGGCGGACCGGCTGGGACTCGCGCGGAAGGGCGACGAGATCGTCTGCGAGCACGAGCCGGGCCCGGCCGACGCCGCGCTCCTTCTCGGCTGGAAGAAGGCTCCGAGCCTCCGGATCTGCGAAGCGTGCCTCGACGATACGAACACGCTCCACGAGCTTGCGGAACGGATCGCGGCAAAGAAAGCGCTCGCGCGCTTCACGGTCGAAGCCGTCCTCCCTCCGCTCGCGGCCGGCGCGCCGGGCGTGACGCCGCCCGAGATCGAGATCCCCGGCCTCGGGGGGCTCGCCGAGGAATACAAGAAGGGCACCCTTTCCGACGCGAAGTTCCTCGAAGAGGCGCACGGCAGGCGGACCGCGGGCATCCGGAAACTTCCCGGACTCCACCTAGCGGCCGGCGACCGCTACTTCGGGCAGGACGTCGAACGCTTCGTCGAGCATCTCAAACCGGAAGAGGCGGAGGGGAACGCGCTGCGGGCGGTGCTCACGAAGGTGTCGCGGCCGGTCGCGGTCGAACGGCCGACCGCCGGGCAGGTCCTCCGCGACCTCTGGCCGGAGCACGGCCC